>CACXHI010000234.1 GCA_902767395.1 Oscillospiraceae bacterium | reverse complement strand
CGGAGAATATCTACCGGGTGCTCACCGGAGAGAAGGTCGGAACGCTCGTCGGCGAATAAAAACGAAGGCGGGACTTCAAAATGGCAGTAGATTTCAAAGAATTCAACAGAAAGATGGACAAGACGATCGAGGTTCTTCAGGAGGACTTCGGCGCCATCCGTACCGGCCGTCCCAACGACCGCGTGCTTGACCTCATCACCGTTCCCTAATATGGCGTGGAAACCCCGATCACCCAAGTCGGTTCCGTCTCCTCTCCCGATGCGCGCACGCTGGTCATTCAGCCGTGGGACACCAGCCTGCTCAAGCCGATGGAGAAGGCAATTCAGGTTTCCGATCTGGGCATCAATCCGCAGAACGACGGCCGTGTGATCCGTCTGGTCTTCCCTCCGCTCAATGAGGAGCGCCGTCGGGAGCTGACCAGGCAGGTCAAAAATCTCAGCGAGGGCGGCAAAGTCGCCGTCCGCAACGTCCGCCGTGATGCGATGGACTACGTCAAGAAGCTCAAGAAGAACTCGGAGATTACTGAGGACGACCAGAAGAAGGCCGAGAAGGATCTTCAGGAGTTGACCGACAAGTATATCAAGAAGGTGGACGAGGTCTGCGCCGCCAAGGAAAACGAGCTCATGGAGCTGTAATCAGAAGGGCAGCCCTTTGGGCTGCTCTTTTTCCACCCCCTGTCGAGGAGAGAGATCATCATGCGAAAAACGGCAGTCCTGCTTGCCCTTTTGCTCCTTCTCACCGGCTGCGCGGGGGCGGCGCTTTCAACAACAGAGGGGAGAACGACCGAAGTGGAACCGATCACGACGCGGCCCGCTTCGCACTTTGCCTGCGATGCGGCCTTCTTTGGCGATTCGATTACAGCCGACAGCAGCTTTGAAACCTTCTTTCCGGGACAGAGAATTGTCAACCTCGGGGTCTATGGCGACACGCTGAGCGACCTGCTGCGCCGGGTGCCGGAGGTGCAGGCAGAAAACCCGGCGCGGGTTTTCCTGCTCGGCGGGATCAATGCACTGAAGGACGACAATGGCTCGGCGTGTCTGCTGGAATACCGGAATCTGCTCGAAGCGCTGCAAACGGCCTGCCCGGACGCGCAGATTGTCGTCCAGAGCGTGCTCCCCGTCGGCGCGGAGCTGCAATTGCCGATGGGCTGCCACAATTCGACGATCCGGCGTTTCAATGCCGAGCTTGCTTCACTGGCGCAGGCACACGGCTGTCTCTTTGCAGACTTGTATTCTGCCTATGAAAAGGACGGCGCGCTCGACCCTGCTCTGACCCGCGACGGGGTCCATCTGAATTTCACCGCCTACGGCCCTTGGGCCGAGGTGATTGCGCCGTGGATGGGAGAGGATTGAGAAACCATGCCATTATTCAAAAAAACCGCCGTGGAGGAACGAAGCGTTCCCACCCACATCGCAATTATTATGGACGGCAACGGACGCTGGGCTAAGAAGCGCGGTCTGCCCCGGACGGCGGGGCACAAGGTCGGCGCAGAGGCTTTCCGCACCATCGCCAACTATGCCAAATCCATCGGCCTGCGATATCTGACCGTCTACGCCTTCTCCACCGAAAACTGGAAGCGCTCGGAGGAGGAGGTCAACGCCATTATGGAGCTTCTGGAGAAGTATCTCCGCGAGGCCATCCGGGACATGGACAAGAACCGGGTCAGGTTCTGCTTTTTCGGGGATCTGACGCGGCTTTCTCCCGCACTTCAGGCCGAAGCTGCGGAGGCCGTGGAGCGCTCGAAGCAGTATGAGGGCGTGCAGGTCAATTTCTGCCTGAATTACGGCGGGCGCGATGAGATTCTGCGCGCTGCCCGCGCCTTTGCTGCCCGCTGTGCGGCAGGGGAGGCAAACCCGGAGGAGCTGACCGAGGAAGAGTTCTCCAATCTGCTCTGGTCCGCCGGCGTGCCGGACCCGGATCTGGTGATCCGCCCCAGCGGAGAGGAGCGCATCTCAAACTTTCTGCTCTGGCAGAGCGCCTACGCGGAATACTACTTCACCGATACCCTTTGGCCGGACTTTGGCCCCGAGGATCTGGAGCTGGCAATTGCGGCCTATAACAAGCGCAGCCGCCGCTTTGGAGGGGCAAAATAATCTGCTGTAAAGAAGCCGTGACACAGAGAACGGTATATGACCTTCTCTGTGTCACGGTTTTTGGCGTCTAAAAATTTTCTTCGGAAACTCTGTTGTCGCCTGAGAATATGAACCTTCTCTCTTTGATAACGAGAGGTGCGCTAACGCAAAAGAGAAGAAAACTGATCCACTGCGAGGTTGATAGTCCCAAAGCAAAGCCTCGAATGACGTCACCTCGAAAGAACTCCAAAACAAAACGGGTGATGCTGTAATAGAAGAGATACGCATACAGAAGAAAAAGTCTGGAGTGTTCTCGCCTTGAAAGAAACAACAATCTGAAAAAAATGACGAGATTCAATGTGGATTCGATTAGTTGAATGGGGAACACGGTAACATCATTTCCTGTTGCAGCGAGACTCACAGCGCCGAAGCCCGAATAAGGAAGTCCATAGCAACAGCCTCCCAAAAAACAACCCACTCTGCCAATTGCATGTCCTAATGGAATACATGGGACGGCAGCACGGATAAATAGGGAAGTGCTTGTTTCATGTGAGATTTTGAAACCGAAGAAGACCCCGAAAATGCCGAACACCAAGCTGCCGTAAAAAACCAGTCCCCCGGACGAAAGGAATGAGAGACTGCCGGCTTTGATGTCCCGAATGATATTGGAGATTCCGTAGGATGCGAGCAGATAAAGCAAATGCCCTCCAAGCAAAGCAAAGCCTATCGTACAAGCGGAGATAATGAGAGCATTCTCAAGGCTGCCACCATGTGATTGAAAACGGTAGACTGTCAATCCCACGCCGACACAAATGGCAGAAGCCAAAAGCATGCCGTATGCAGGGATATGAAGTCCAAACAGATTAATAAACGGATGCATAAAGACTCCCAAAGCAATAGAACTCCTGTGGTGCTGAATGAACCAGAAAGCACCACAGGAGTAAGGGTGAGGTTTACCAGTAGCGGGTGCTCGCAAGACTGCTGACGCAGGCGACGCAAGCAATGTACAGAATGATGCAAAGAACGAAACCGATGATGGAACAGACTAAGCCTGCGGTTGAGACGCCTTTCTTTTCCGGATTCTTCCTTCCGAGTGCGCCAAGGATGATGCCAATCAGACCAACAATTGCACCAACCCATTGGAATCCGGCAAGGAAAAAGCCACAGACCAAAGACACAATACCAAGAACCAACGAAGCAATGCCCATTTCTTTCTCTCCTTTCTTCGTGTTATCGAATGCGCGTTGAGGGACAACGCAATCCTACACATAGACAGCAACCCTTCTATGTGTACAGGGGGATAGAACGTTCCCCGTGCTGTGTGGATAAACGTATAGAATAATACTCATAAAAGCCTTGACTAATACATATGAATGTGGTATACTTTCTAATGTGATAAATGTATGATTGGGCATTTAGGATGGTCAATTACAGTGATGCGCAAGGTATACTTTTTTCCACGATTCGCCGTTTTTCCGCAATACTGGTCCATTTGAGGAAAGTTTTGGCAGAAACGTTTAATGCGTCTGCAGCCTTTCTCGCAGAAAGCTCTCCGCATAGCCAGGCAAGCTTGATTTCGTTGAATTCATGCGGTATCTCCAGTGGCCGTCTTCCGAACTTTACACCTCGTGCCTTTGCGGCTGCAATCCCTTCTGCCTGGCGCTGCCGTATGCTATCCCGTTCCCTCTCCGAGACAAAGGCCAGTATTTGCAGCACTAAATCAGCAATAAAGGCGCCCATCAGGTCTTTCCCGATTCGGGTGTCTAAAAGAGGCATGTCGATTACACAAATATCGACGTGTATTTCTTTGGTCAGCTTTTTCCACTGATGTTGTATTTCTTCATAGTTTCGTCCCAGACGGTCTATGCTTTCTACGTAGAGCAGATCGCCTGGCCTTAGTTTTTTTAGCAGTTTTTTGTATTGTGGTCGGTTGAAATCTTTTCCTGATTGCCTGTCTGTATAGATGTGGCTTCTGGATACGCCCTGCTCCGTGATTGCAATGATTTGGCGGGCTTCATTTTGCTCTTTTGTTGAAACTCGAATGTATCCGTATTGTTCTCCCATGTTCTCCTCCTTCATCTGCTTCCTTTGTGTTTTTCAGCGTGTGAGACAGGAAAGTTATAGCCTTTTTGCAGAAAGAAGTCAATCAATCACCTGTGCATGGGAAGGTCCTTTCCATTGACATCCCAGCAGAGTTGTGGTAAACTGAATACACCATAATTGGGGGACTTGTCCGGTTTTGTACCCGAAGGAGCTGAATGATTTGAAAACTCGGATTCTTGTTGCGGCGGTTGGTCTGCCGCTGCTGCTTCTCATTGTGCTTGTGCTGCCTGCTGTCGCAACGGCGGTTCTGGTGGCGGCCATGTCCGTCGTCGCGGTCTACGAGCTGCTGATCGGCGCCGGCCTGTGTCGGCATGTGCGGGTTTTTGCCTATTCCTGCGGCATGGCTCTGCTTGTCTGCCTGTGGAGCTGGCTGGAGCAGCCGCGGGCGCTGGGGATGATTGCGGTTCTGATCTATCTCTGCGCCCTGTTCGGAGAGCTTCTGGCGGCCCATGCGGAGCTGGAGCTGAAGACGGTCTGCGCGGCACTGTTTGCCGCCCTCGCCGTGCCCTATCTGCTCGGCGCGCTGATTCGCCTGCGGGTTATGGAAAACGGAAAATTCTTCATTCTCACTGCCTTCCTGCTCACGAT
>CACXHI010000233.1 GCA_902767395.1 Oscillospiraceae bacterium | reverse complement strand
TACCACTTGCGTTCCACGGTCTCTTTCTTTGCCATAGTAGTGGACATGATGTTTCCTCCGTTGCTATATCACATTTGATTTGACAAATTCATGCTGCGCGTGTACAATACTTGCGTTCGCGCTCGCTTTTTATAACACATTTTTCCGCGTCTGTCAACCGGTTTTTTTGAAAAATTGATTTTCCTTCGGGTAAGCTTGTAAATTCTCTTTTTTCCTCGTAAAATCTCTCAGATTCTAACTTTTTAATTTAAGGTGATACTATGCAAAAAATGCTCTCGCTGTTTCGCTCCTGTGTGGACGATTATCAGATGATTCAAAAAGGAGACCGGATCGCCGTCGGCGTTTCCGGGGGAAAGGATTCGCTGACGCTGCTGGTGCTTCTGGCAGAGCTTAAGAAGTTCTATCCCCGCCCCTTCGAGCTGGAGGCCTTTTCCGTGGATATGGGGCTGGGCGGAATGGACTTCTCCCCTGTCGCCGCGTTCTGCGAACGCCTTGGCGTTCCCTTCCACAAGATTGACACGCAAATCGGACCGGTGCTGTTTGAGCACCGGAAGGAGAAGAATCCTTGCTCCCTGTGCGCGAAAATGCGGCGCGGCGCGCTGGGCAAGGCCATCACGGAGGCAGGAATTCACAAGATCGCCCTCGGACACCACCGCGACGACGCGGTGGAGACGTTTCTGATGTCCTTGATCTATGAAGGGCGTATCTCCTGCTTTGAGCCCGTGACCTATCTCGACCGTACCGGGGTCACGCAGATTCGCCCGATGCTCTATCTGTCTGAACAGGCTGTGGTGCATTTTGCCGAGCGGTATCAGCTTCCTGTGGTTCACAACACCTGCCCGGCCGACAAGCACACAAAGCGCGAGGAAGTCAAGGAGCTGGTATTTGCGCTGAACGGGCGGTATCCAGGCCTGAAGGACAAGGTGTTCGGTGCGATGCAGCGTTATCCCCTGTCAAATTGGGGAATCTCCGCCAAATCAACCTGCGCAGGAGCGTTGCCTTCTGGGAAGGAAGCCGTGGAGGATTGTCCGTCCCATTGATACTCCGCATAATTCACACGTCCGTTCCGCAACTTGACGCCCTCGTGTTCCAGAAAACGAACCTGCTCCTTGATTCCTGCAAACGAGTTTTTCATCGTCACTCTCTAAAAAACAGGATCGGCCAGATAAGGTCGATCCTGTTTGATTCTGTGGAATTACCGCGTCCAGTTTCTCGTATCGGAAATCGAAACGCCCTGAAGACCGATTTCCGGCTTGGTGAAGACCTTGAGCTTATAGGTAACGTGGTCGCCCTGATAGGTCAACTGTTCGTAGTGATAATCATCCCCGTCGGCAACGTACACGTCCTTGGGTTCGCCCCAAGCTGCCTTGACATCCTCCATAGAGGAGCCGCGACGCAGGCCCTTGATGATCTCGAAGTCATAGCAGGAAACTTCTCCGTTCGGATCGTCCTCAAATCTGCGAAATCCGTGAGAGCCGTCCACTTCGATTCCGTGAATGGAGCACTCCTTGAGAGGCTTCACCGTGTCAGCATTGTTGATGAAGCCGATCGAAATTTCGGGGTTCGCGTACTTGTCACCGTACTTCGTGGGGTTCTTCAGATGAACCGTGGAGTAGATGTACTCGCCCTTGTTCAGAACGTAGTCTTCGTCAATGTTGTAATCCTCAAAATTGAAGTCCCAGCCGTTCTCCACAAGCAGGGAGTATGGATCTTCACTCTTGTACAGAACGCCGTCGATCACAATGGCGGCATCCTCAAGGGTCAGGCCCTCGAGCAGCTCAGAGCTATTGCCAAGAGAAGCGGGCTGGGTTGCGGGAGCCTCGGCAGTCGTGTCCGTAGCAGCCTCTGTGGTGGTCTCTGCGGCGGCAGCGGTCGTCTCAGCAGTCGTGTCCGTAGCAGCCTCTGTGGTGGTCTCTGCGGCGGCAGTGGTCGTCTCAGCAGCAGATTCCATCGTCGAAGCGGTCGCCGCAGTGCTTGACGTGCCAGTAGAGTCATTGCAGCCAACGAAAATACACAGCGTCAGGGCAGCAATGAGAAGTATGCAGAAAAAATGTTTCATAATTCGATTCCTTTTCTTTTTCCTTTCTATTGATTCAAACTCCAGAGCGAGTCTCGCGTTGCCATGATCTGACAACGCACAGAGGGGATAATATCACATCTCTCAATAGAATGCAAGAGATGTTTTCTACAAATTTCAGTTCAATTCATGCAATTTGCTTGTTACATTTTCCGTCAGTCGTAGTCAAAAATTGCCTTTTTCTCCACGAACGAACCGTATTCGGTCTTCCAGCGAAGGTGCGGCGCGGAAGCGTCGTAAATCGGCAGAGCGGCTTTGTCCATATCCAGCTCGATCATCAGATCATAGCGGTTGGGCCGGTCCGAGTTGGAGCGGCGGACGGTCAGCCCATGAATGCCGGGAAGGGTCAGGCATTGCTCAAAAATCTCCGTAATCGGCGCGATCAAAGCAGACACGTCGGTGCCTGCAACAAACTTCACAAGAATAACATGCTTCATCTGATGTTCCTCCTAAGCAGTGTCTATGGTG
>CACXHI010000232.1 GCA_902767395.1 Oscillospiraceae bacterium | reverse complement strand
TTTCAAGTATAACGTATGGAGTTCCGTGGCGCTTTATTTTTTCACGCTTTTTGCCCTTTCCTACCCACACTTTTTAGGGAAGAGCCCGTTTTTTTCGACTGCACGCGCGGTCAGCCACGACCGCGTTGCTTTGACGGGGGATTATTCTCCGTCCTCCGTGGTGGGGACAATCTCGTTCATATTCAGGACGGGAACCATGCCGTTTTCCCCCGTCATCACGGTGGGGAGCTTGCCGTTCCACGTCTGCGCGTAGGTGTAGTGGATCAGCTCCTGCGTCAGGGACTCGGAGATTTTGCGGTTGGCCTCGGCCTCGGCCTCCGCCTTTGCCAGAAGCTCATAGGCCTCCGCGTCGGCGTTGACCTTGCGTACCTCTGCTTCGGCCTTGGCCTCGACGATCTTCTGCTCCGCCTCGGTCTGGGCGCGGAGCTTGTTCTGCTGGGCAACCTGCTTGGCCTCGACCGCGTCGGTGAAGGCGTTGGTGAAGTCCATGTTCTCGATGGAGGTGGACACCAGCTCGATGTTGTAGCCCAGAAGCTTTTCCGAAAGATCCTGTTCGATGGCGGCAGCCAGCTCGTTGCGCTTGCCCACAAGCTGCTCGGCGGAGTAACGGGCGGTGACGACCTTGACGGACTCCGTGATGCAGGGCTGGATGACGGTGTTGTAGTAGTCCACGCCGATGGTGCGGTAGATGTTCTGCGCGTCGGACTTCTTGATCTGGTAGTTGATCGTGTAGGTCATATTCACCTCCTGAATGTCGGAGGAGAAGCAGGCCAGATCCGCCGTCTGCTTTTGCACGCGGTTGTCCATCTTAACCACCTCCTGCCACGGCAGAACAAAGTGGACGCCGGAATCCAGCGTGGTGTTTTCGACCCGGCCAAAGGTGGTGACGACGCCGGTGTGACCGGTGGGGACAGCCTGGATGCAGGACAGGGCGATGGCCCCGGCGCACAGCAGCGCGGACGCGGCAGTGGCGAGGGCGGCAAGGCCCTTCCTGCCCTTTGCCTTGAGACTGACGTGGGCGACAATGCCGAGGACGAGGACGACGGCTGCAAATACGAGCTTAACCATGTTGAAACTCCTTTCAATCTCTCTGTGTCAGAAAAGGGACTGCCGAGGTCAGGCCTCCGGCATGATGATGGCGGCGAGGATGTAGGCCAGCAGCCCCGAGCCGCCGAGGGCAGTGAAGAGGACCCAGATCAGACGGACCACGGTGGGGTCCACGCCCAGATACTCGGCCACGCCGCCGCAGACGCCGGCGACCATCTTGTTGGTGTTGGATTTGCAAAGCTTCTTTTCCATGACGTTCTCCTTTCTTTCTCCCCGCGCGGGCGGGGAACCGGTACGGTGTGGGATGTGCGCCGCAGCCCTGCGGCAAAAGAAAAAACCCATGCACAGGCCCCTGCCTGAACATGAGTCTCGCGTTTCAAGACGATCCGACGGGGAACCCCGCGTGCTGACGAACCGCCTCCGCAGCCGAAGCTACGGCACTACTCCCTCAAGAGCAATCTGAAATTGTGTCCATATTATAGAGCCGACGCAGGCATTTGTCAAGGGGGTTGAGAAAATTTTTTTGGCAATAGAGAATCGGTTGGGGAAAACAGGTTTGGCAATCGGCCATGGAAGCGGCCCACGGTGTCACAAGATTTGAACCCCCACACCGGGATTCCTCGACGGTGTGGGGGCAATGATAAAGCGGAATGCGCCTTACGAGGCCTTCGTTGCCTTTCTGCCGGAGAAAAACAGCGCCCAGAGCCCCAGTACGACCAGTGCGCCAAAGATGGCCCAAGTCAAAACGGTGAAGCAATCAAATGTAAACATGATGCCTTCCGCGATGCAAGCCCCGGCGGAACCCAAAAGCAAAAGCCCGCAGACGACACGGAAAGCAGGTTTCTTTCCGCTGAAAAGGGCAAATATGAGGGAAAGCAATGCCAAACCAAAAGACAGCGCAGGCCAGAAATCACCGTAAGCCAAAGACGGCAGGAAATAGCCGGGTTGGGGACGGTAAACAATACCATCCTGTAAAGCATCTCCCCACAGGTATGCCCAAGGCAGGAACATGGCAATCAACACAACACCGATCAAAACAGACAGAAGACTAACAGTTTTTTTCATTCCAATGATTCCTTTCCGCTTCGTTTTTATAGTCCTCGAAGCACGGTCGATTATACAGGTTTTTGAACGAATTGTCAAAAACTTTATCTTGTTTTGTACACATTCGACGGCTTTCGCATAGAATAGAGGGCACGGGGAACCGTGCGAAGGAGGAATTGAAATGGCAACCTTTACGAATCAGGCAACCCTGCGCTACAACGGTCTGACCGTGAGCTCCAACACCGTCACGGGACAGATGATCTCGCCCCTGAACCTGACGAAGACCGCCGGCGAGGACGTTTACGCCCCCGGCGACACCGTTTCCTATGTGATCTCTCTGGTGAACGACGGCAGCACGACCTATGACGATCTGACCCTGACCGACGATCTGGGCGGCTACGAAATCGGCACGGGCACCGCCTATCCGCTGTCCTATGTGGCGGATTCTGTGCGGTATTTCATCAACGGCGTGCTCCAGAGCGCGCCCACTGTGACGCCCGGCGGCCCGCTGGTGATCTCCGGCCTGTCCGTCCCCGCCGGCGGCAACGCCATGCTGGTCTATGAGACGGAGGTGACGGCCGCCGCCCCCCTTACGGCCGGAAGCGTCATCACCAACACCGCCACCGTCACCGGCGACAGCCTGACCACGCCGCTGGAGGCGACTGCGGAGATCGCGGTGCAGACCGGCGCGGAGCTCTCTATCGTCAAGAGCCTCTTCCCCGCAACCGTGGCGGAGAACGGACAGCTCACCTATACCTTCCTGATCCAGAACCACGGCAACGAGGCTGCCGAGGCCGACGCGGGGATTACGGTCTCCGACCTGTTTGACCCGATCCTGAAGGAAATCACCGTTGCGCTGGACGGCCAGCCCCTGACCCTGACCACAGATTACACCTATGCGCAGGCGACGGGTCAGTTTGACACCGTCCCCGGCATCATCACCGTCCCCGCCGCCACCTATGCGCAGACCGCCTCGACCGGCGACTGGATCGTGACCCCCGGCGAGACCACCCTGACGGTCACCGGCACGGTCTGAAAGCATCTGTCCGGTCGGCTCTGACAGAACCGACCGGACAGAGAAAAGACGGGAGGCAGCCGTCCCAAAAGCACTTACTTGTGATATCGGCTCCCGGCCTGAATACTCTCGGCGCGGTAGAGCTGCTCCAGCAGCATGACCCTTGCCAGATGGTGGGGGAAGGTCATATCGGAGAACGAGAGTCGCAGATCCGCGAGGGCCTTGATTTCCGGCGCGATGCCGAAGCTGGAGCCAAGTAAGAAGCAGGCGCTGGAGCGTCCGCTTGTCTTGACCTCCGCCAGCGCCGCGGCAAAGCCCTCGGAGGAGAGCTTCCTTCCCTCGGGGGTGAGGACGCAAAACCAAGCCCCCTTGGGAAGCTTTTCCCGGATGAGCTGGCCCTCCCGGGCCAGCCCCTCCGCGATCTGCGCAGGGGAGGGGGCGTCCGGAAGCCGGTACTCGGGCAGCTCCAGAAGCCGGAAGCTGCAATAGCCCGACAGCCGCTTGGCGTATTCCTCCACAGCCTGCAAGTAGAATTTTTCCTTCAGCTTGCCCATGGCAAGCACAGTGACGTGAAACATAAGCGTTGGTTTGCCGATCCGAGCGCGGGCCCTCACCGATCCTTGTCGGTGAAGAACCGGTGCTGCTTGGCATAGAAGATCAGACCGATCACGACCCAGACGATTAGCATATAGTAGCTCTCGGTGCCGAAGTGAACGCCGCTCAGACCGGGGATGGGAATGAGCTGGAGCACCATGAAGATGAGGCTGAACACCACGCCCACGAAGGCCATGACCTTCAAAAAGCGGGTGCCGTCGCCGTCGCGCCGCGCGGTTGCCAGCGTCGCGGCGGAGGTGAAGAAATAGCCGATGGACGCACCGATGGCGCTCATGTCCACAAACCAGCCCAGCGCCTCGCGCCCGAGGATCGGGCCGGAGAGGCTGACGAGAATGCAGAAGAGCATCGCATTCTTCGGCGTGCCGTACTTCCGATCCACCTTGCCGAACCACTTGGGCAGATAGCCGTCCCGGCTCATGGAGTACATCAGGCGGGACGAGGCCAGATAAAAGCCCATAATGCCGGACAGGACGGCGCAGGAAACGCCCAGCCCCACCAGCACCTTGCCGAAGGTGCCCAGCAGCTCCTCTGCGGCCACCAGCACCACCCATTCGCCCGCCATGACGCGCTCGGGCCAGTTGGCCAGCGCCGCGGCGGCCACAGTGTTGTTGCTGGTGTAGACGAAGCAGCCGAAGACAATGGCAATGACCATAATGAAGGAGACCTTCTTGAACGAGAAGTTGAACTCCTCGGCAGCCTGCGGAATGGCGTCGAAGCCCACGTAGGCCCACGGCGCGATGGCGAAGGTGGCGAGAATCGCGCCGAGAATGCCGTTGGCCCCCTTGTGGGCAAACTGCCCGATTTCAGAGGTCGTGGCATTGGCGGCCATTGCCGCAGTTTTGTCAAAGCCCCAGATGGGCTCCATGTTGATTCCCTTGGCCTTGGCGCTGAAAAGCGCCGCGACGAAGAGCGTAAACACGCAGATTGCCAGCAGGCTTGCCAAAACGGTCTGTACGAACCCGGCCTTCTTCACACCGATGATGTTCAGCCAGCCAAACAGAATCAGAATGCACATGGCCGGAAGCATCTGCCCCAGATAGATGTCCGTTCCGGCCAGCGTATAGTGAAAGCCAAAATTCAGAACGCCCTTGTGTCCGGTCAGGCCGTCGATAATCAGGGCAATGGCGGTGCTGTTCATCGGCACGTTGGTCAGATAGGCCGCCACCAGAAACCAGCCGCAGAGGAAGGCCATGCGCTTGCCGAAGCAATTCTTGGTGAAGGTGAATTCACCGCCCGCCTTGGGGTATTTGGGTACCATGTAGGCATAGGAGAAGGCAATCACGATCATGACAATCGCGCCGAGGATCATGGCGATCCCGGTCCCGGCGACGCCGGAGGTCGCAAGGAATTTCTTGCCGGGGTTGATAAACGAGCCCCAGCCGATCACACAGCCGAAGGCAATGGCCCAGACGTGCATGGGAGAGAGCTGCCGCTTGAGCGCACCGTCGGGAATCTGATTGGGTTGTTTTTTCATTTCTTCCTGCCTCTCTTACACGTCATAGGTCTTGTCAATGGCCTTCAACTCCTTGAAGGTGTCGATTTCCACCACGTCCTCCTCGAAGCACTCGCGTACCTCCACAGCGTAGTGCTCCTTGCGATAGACCAGCGGAACCTGCTCCCAATAGCGCTCCTTGCCGCCGGGAGAGGCGTAGACGTCGGCAATGTCCTGACTCAGCTTGTGCCCGTCGATTTCGTTCCAATAGGAGATGCCGACCATCTGCCAGATGTTGTCGCCCTCGCCGCCGACCTTCTCCTCGGTGATCACGCCGTCCTTCACGGCAAAGCACCAGTCGTCGGTCCGCTCCTTCTTGATGGCGAGGAAGTCGGAGGTGTAGTGATACTTGCGGATGATCGCGGGGTTTCGGATCAGCAGATCGGCCTCGAAGACGTAGGCGTTGGAGAGCAAATACCGGGCCACCAGCGAGGAGCTGATGTTGTTCGCCTCGTTGTAGAGCGGGTTCTCCAGAAACTTGATCATGGGATACTTGTACAGCAGCTGGTCAAACAGCTCCGCAAGATAGCCGCGCACCACGTAGATTTCGTGGATTCCGGCCTCCAGACAGGCGTCGATCAGCCGGTCGATAATGCGCACACCGTGGACGCGCACCAGCGGCTTGGGCGTGTTGAAGGTGATCGGAACCAGACGGGAGCCGAAGCCCGCCGCAATAAAGATCACCCGTTTTGCGCGGTATGGCTCCAGGGCCGTCAGACCGCCGTTGGTGATGGCGCCGTGGGCGGTCAGTCCGGCCTCCGTCAGTTCCTTCACCGTGCGGTTGATGGTTCCCAGAGAGTAGCCGGTGCTCTGCTCCAGCTCGCGCTGCTTCATCGGCATCTTCGCCTCCGCCAGGGCCACAAGAATATCAAATTGCTTTCTTGTCAGTTCCATCGCTTCTTTCCTTTCTCTGCGGCATTTTGCCGGGACTGTTCATTATTATAGCATAGCCGTTCCGGTTTGCAAGATTTTTTTTGCCGGTGGAACAAAACGCCGGGGCCGCTGCGCTTGGCAGCGGCCCCGGAAAGCACGTTCACAGATGATCCTTGCGCAGCCGGAGCATGGCGTATTTCACCAGCACGATCAGGCCGCAGAGGAGAATACAGATATAGAAGGAGGTAGCACGCGAAAGAAGCTCCAGATTCGCGGACGTCCGCTCGTTCATCAGGGAGGTGAAGCCGTCCATCATCAGAAGATCCGTCACTCCCATGGAACCGGGAATGGGAATGCAGTAGGCACCGATCACCACGTTGGACTGCATGGCAAACATGGTGGGCGCGAGCCGCAGCTCACCGCCGCTGGATAGGAAACAGAACACAGTCACAAGAATCTGGCTGGAGCGATGCGCCAGATTCAGCAGCAGCGTTTTGAACAGCAGCCTGCGTCGGCCCTTGAGCATCTCGGTCGCGTGTGCGTACTGGTCCATCGTCTCTTGCAGCTTCGCCTCCCGCTTTTCGAGATTCCGGATGAGGTGAAGCTTCGCCAGCAGACGCAGGCCCCAGTCGAGGATTCTCCGCAGCAGGCTCTTGTTCCAGAGCAGCATGGCATAGAGCAGCGCGAGCGCGACCTGAATGACGGCGCCTACGATGATAAAGATTCGGCTTACCGTGCCAAAGGCAAGGAAGGAGCTCGGAACCAGAATCAGACAGCCCAGCCCAATGATGACGATGGACAGGGTGTAGAGCAGCAGGTAGGTCAGCATGACCACCGTGGAGATGACGGCGGGAACGTGATCCTTGACCATGAAGTAAGCTTCCATCGGCTGCCCGCCCGTGGCGGAGGGGGTGATGGCGGAGAAATAGAGATCCGCCGCCGCGTAGGACAGGCATTTTGGAAAGCTTCTGGGATAACCGAAGCCCTTGAGCAGGCAGCCGACCATCAACGCGTCGAAGACGATGTAGGCCAGCATCGCGGCGAAGGCCGCACCGAGCCACCACGGATTGACGCCGTTCAGGTATTCCATGAAATGCTTGGGGGAAAAGCCGCGAGCCTGACTGGTGACAGCCCAGATCGAAAGTGCGGCAATGACAAGGAAAAGCACGCTCCAGAGCAGCCGCTTGCCACGGCCCTCGGGACGTTCGGGTGTAGTTTTCATAGGGGACTCCTTGCGGAATGATCCAGTTTTTCGATCAGACGGTCCGCGTGCAGCAGACGGTTCAGCAAAATGCCCAGCTCTGCGGCTGCGATCCCGCCGAGAATGTCGGGCCAGACGTGCTGCTTGACCAGCAGGACGGAGGCAAACACCAAAAAGGAAATGACACCCTGCGCCCACGCGTACCAGCGGGGCATCCGCTTCAGCCCCAGAGAGCGGCGGAAGCAGAGCCAGCTTGCCAGACAGTGCATGGAGGGAAAGAGGTTTGTGGGCGTGTCGCTGCGGTAAATCGCGTCCAGAAGCCAGGTGGTCAGGTCGGAAACCTCCACCCCGGGGCGCACCATCGTGGTCGGGTAGATCAGCAGCACGGCCATGCCGATGGTTTTGGCAATCAGCTCGCCTGCAACAAAGCGAAAGCACGTCGCGCGACTGTCGCGTGCGATAACGGTGTAGGCAATTACCCACTGGACGTAGGCCAGCACGTAGACGTAGATAAAAGCGGGAACGCGGGGCAGGGCATCGTCCAGCGCGGTGGAGATCAGGTGCAGCTCCCGCTGACTCTCCAGAAGCTTCGGGACGTAGTAGGCGACGAAATTCATAATCAGCACTGCCAGCAGGGGCAGGCGGGCGTATTTCGGGATCAGGCGATCGAAGAAAGCAGAGATTTTTTTCATGGCGTTCAAAATCGGCGCAGCACTCGCTTTCGGGCCGGCGGCTGCGCTGCAGAATTCAAGATAGCATAAAGTCGGCGCAAAAACGGGCGAATCAGCGCAGGGATCGGGCGCGGACGGATTTGCTGTGCATTTCGGGAGAGAGGGCGAAGCGCGCCGCCAGCCTGCGCAGCAGCGCCAGCGTGGCGTCCGGCGCGCCGACCTTCATCTCCAGCTCCAGCTCGCAGAGCGGAGCGGTCTCGGTCGGCCCGGAGAGCGTCCCACAGTCCAGCGCCAGCTCGCAGGCGCTGCCGTCGGCAAAGCGGAGCAGCGCGGCCCTGCGCCGGAAATCCGCTCCGCAGATGGGATGCAGGGTCGCGCAGTCCGGCAGAGCGGGCGCGCCCTGCGCCGCCAGCAGGGGCAGGGCTTCGGCCAGCGTCTGACAGCAGACCTCCCACTCCCCACGCAGCGCGGTCTCGGCGAGTTCGGGAAGCGGGGCCTTGACGCAGAACACGACGGTTTCGTTTTCCAACCGGCGGCGGAGCGTGATCCGCCGCGAAAACAGGCTGCGCGCAGAATCGTCAAAATAGGTCGTCTGCATGTGATACTGCCGGGGCGTTTCCCTCAGAAGCTCGCGCAGCTCCTCCCACGCGAGCACCGCGTCCAGCGTCGCCGCGTCCGGCACGGCCAGCTTCCACTCCAGTTCCTTTCCCATCGTGACGCCTCCTCCTGCGCGCGTAATAATCAGTTCTTCCCAACCATAGGCAGCAGGCGCTCAGCCAGACGCTCGTACCGCCCCAGCAGGATCAGACGAATCGGCTCCAGCACGACCACCACGAACAGAAGACCCACCAGCTCCCAGTGGAGCAGCATACAGATCAGCAGGACGATGGTACGCAGATTGAAGGTCAGCAGATTGGTCAGGCGGACAAGCTTCCGGCTTTCGGCATAGAATGCGTCGCACAGCGCGTCGGTCTTGCCTTTCAGCTCCACCGCATCGAGCAGCTTCTGGGTTTTCAGGGCGCGCCGCTCCTGCGCACGGGTGTAGGCGTAGTAGCAAAGACCGGAGAAGCGGGCAAAGGAGCCCTTGGGCGCTGCCCGCCGCGCGGCCAGAATGTCCTTGGAACGGGAGAGCTCGTTGCCCTTGGAGTTGTCAATCATGTACATGTGCAGATTCTTGAAGTAGTCCGGCAGCTGGCACTGAATGACGTACAGCGCATAGATTCCCACGCCGAGGGCAATCAGAAGACCGTGCCAAAGTCCCGAATTGGAGAGCAGGCTTCGGTTCCACAGACGGATCACGCAGGCCAAATAGAGGGAGAAATAAACCGTCGCGTCGCTCATACCGTCCAGCATCCGTCCGAGCTGACTGTAGTGCTTGGTCAGGCGGGCAACCTGCCCGTCGCTCGCGTCAAAGACGGCGGAGAGAATCACCAGCACCGCGCCGAGCACGTCCAGTCCCAGCGAGCGGTTGAGCGCCAGCAGAACGCCGCCCGCAACGCCGGAGACCATGGAGAGCATGGTCACGACGTTGGGAATGATATGCAGCTTGATAAAAAGCTTGGAAAAGACCATTGCGATATAGTCAATCACATGGTTGTCGATGGGATCGTTGATGTTTTCACATTTCCGCGCGGCCAGAACGTCTGAGCGGGCGGCGCGAAGATTTTCCTTCAAGGTTGCATTCATTCCGGTGAATCTCCCATTTTATTCAAATTATCGACATTATACCACGATTGTTTCACTTTTTCAATAGGAATTGCAGATCTGTGTAAAATCTCTCTGAAAACGCATGAAACCGCTCAGCGGCCACTACAATGTGCGCTGAACCGTTACAACGCAGCCGCCTGCCTGACTGCCAGCCGGATCACCTCGTATGCGCCGTCGTAGAGTCCAGCCTGCTTGTTGCGGAGGATGCAGTCGTTCATTTGCCGCAGGATTTCCGGCTCGGCTTGAAGCAGACGGAGCATGTCGGCGGTCTCCCGTCCGGGGGCGACCTCATAGGTGCCGTCGCCCAGCTCGGCCGCGTGAACTGCGCCCCAAATCTCGTGCCCGCCGACGTGCTGGATAAACAGCTTCGGGATGGGATAGAAGGCCAACTCCGAGGGCTTGGTGATCAGCACGTCGCTGGCGCGCATCAGAAGATTCGTGATGTAAACTGCGGCAAAAACGTCCGCATGGCAGAAGGCGGTCACGCCCTTTCCCTCGCCGGTGCGGGCGTTTTCCGCCCAGATACGGGCCTTGTCGTAGTCGTTCAGGAAGAGAGTTGCCTGACCCAGCTCCGGCACAGCGCGTTTCAGGGACTCCCAAACGTCCTTGTGGTCGCCCACGTTGATGAAGAGCGCGGCCCTTCCTGCCTGCACCTCGGGCAGCAGGACGCAGATGATCTCGGCAAAGAGGCCCTGCTGCGCCCCGGCCCCGCCGACGGTGAGCAGATAGCGCTTGGCCTTCCCGGTACGGAGCCGGTTAAGGCGCAGCACGGTGTCGGCCTCCAGATTGGCGGTCAGCTCGTGATCGACGTAGTGGCCGGTATAGACGATGCTTCCTTCGGGCATGGGCTTGAGCGTCCGCTTTTTGTCCATCCCCCGCAGGGCCTTGTAGCCCAGCCACGCCGAGCGGGTCTGGATCGTGTGGGTTGCGCCCTCCGCCAGATGGAGGGCCATCGGCCAGTTGTCGGGAATGGCGTTGACGACGTGAGAAAAGCCTGCGTGAATGGCAGCCTGCGCGGGCCAGACGTGGGTCGCCACGAAGGGCAGCTCCTTCGGCAGCCCCCGGAGAAGATTTGCCATCAGCTCGGCGCTGGCCTGATCGGCGCAGTTGTAACTCAGCTTGCGGAAGCCCTCGGAGTTCAGCGGCTCCCAATAGAGCTTGTTGAACAGACGGCTTTTCTGGCTCATTCGGGAGCCCATGGAATAGAGCTTGTTCTGCCCGGCAATGATGCCGGTACAGGCGGAGCCTTCAAAGGAATTGAGATCAACCCAGACCGGCTCGTAGCCCAGCGCCCGCGCACAGGAAGCCATTGCCATTGAAATGCGGTAGTGTCCGAAGCCCATGCGGATGTTTCCGATCAAAACAGTTTTCGGGCCGAATTCGGCCCCCTGGCCGAACACGAGGTTCCGCGTTCCAAGCTCCGCCAGAACCGGATTCGACGACAGTGCGAAACGATAGGCCTTTCCGCTGTCGTCGCCATACTTTTTCAGAAACTTTTTCTGCGTCTGTTCTGCTTTTTTTACGTCCTTCTCAGACATCAGGTTGCCAAAAATGACCTTCGACTTCTCTAACATTTTGGTACCTCCCATGTTTCCAGTTGACATTTTCAACAAATTCTAATATAGTATAGATGATGATTTTAGGCTATCATCCCAAGAGCCTTTTGTCAAGCCCTGATTTGTCAACGAATGAAAAAGGAGACGAGAGTTATGAAACGACTGACAAAAAAACAGATGATGATCTTTGCGGTCGGTCAGCTTGGCTGGTCGATCCTCAGCGGCATCATCAGCGCGTGGTTCGTCACGTTCTATCTGCCCACGCAGGGTGACATTGACGCCGGGGCGACCCAGTACATCAAGCCCGGCCTGATCGTCCTCGGCTTTCTGACGATCCTCGGCCTCATCACCGCCCTCAGCCGCATCTTTGACGCCGTGACCGATCCGCTGATTGCCAGCCTCTCCGACCGCAGCACCAACCGGCGCGGCCGCCGCATTCCCTTCATGCAGTATGCCGCGATTCCGCTGTCCGTCGTCACGGTGCTGCTGTTCTGTGCGCCGGTCGAGGCCATCAGCGGCGTCAACGTGGCATGGATTTCCGTGTTCATCGTGCTGTTCTACCTGTTTATGACCATGTACTGCACGCCCTACAACGCCCTGATCTCCGAGTTCGGCAAGACGCAG
>CACXHI010000231.1 GCA_902767395.1 Oscillospiraceae bacterium | reverse complement strand
CTCGTCAGCGGAAAGCGGATTTTCCTGCTCCTCGACAGCGCGGATCTTTCCGTTCTTGACGCGGATCACAACGTCCGCCATTTTCGCAATATTCTGATTGTGCGTGACGATTACAATGGTCTTGCCGTAGTTTCGCGCCATATCCAAAAGCAGCTTAAGCACCATCACGCCGGTCTCGGAGTCCAGCGCGCCGGTGGGCTCGTCACAGAGCAGGATTTTCGGATTCTTGCAAAGGGCGCGGGCGATGGAAATGCGCTGCTGCTCGCCGCCGGACAGCTCCGCCGGGAAGTTGTTCAGGTGGTCGAGCAGCCCGACCTTGCCGATCATATCTCTGGCGTCCAAGGCGTCCTTGGAGATTTCCGAAACGAGCTTGACGTTTTCATAGACCGTCAGCGTCGGAATCAGATTATAAAACTGAAACACAAAGCCGACGGTTGCGGCGCGGTAGTCAGCCAGCTCATTATCGGTCAGCTTGGAAATGTCCCTTCCGTTGACCGTAATGGTTCCCTCGCTGGGGCTGTCCAGTCCGCCGAGCAGATTGAGCAGCGTGCTTTTCCCCGCGCCGGACGGCCCGAGAATCACAACGAATTTTCCTTCGTCCAGCGTAAAGCTGACGCGATCAAGCGCCCGAAGCGCATGATCTCCGCTTCGATAAATCTTTGATACCGTATCAAATTGAACGATCTGCTTTGAAGTCATTTTTTCATCCCATTCCCTCTACTTCTTCTGATACCCGGTGACCAGAGTCAGCAGAAAGCAGATCACAGTCGCCCAGGCAAAAAAACGGTGTTGTTTCACGGATGCTCCCTCCTTGTTTCTTTTGGGTCCTCCAGCAGATTCGTCAGGCTGTGCATACTCAGCAGCAGCGTGGAGGAGTTGTGCAGCAGGGCACTGACCGCCGGGGGCAGAATGCCCAACGCGCCGAGCAGAATCAGGCCGCCGTTGAAGCCCATGACAAAATGATAGTTCTGCCGGATACGGCGCATCAGGGCGTCTGAGAGCTGTTTTAGATAGACCAGCTCGCGCAAATCCTCTGCGGAAATGACCACGTCCGCGACCTCCCGGGCGATGGTGGCTCCGCTGCCGACGGCAATTCCCACGTCGGCCAGAGACAGCGCCGGGGTGTCGTTGATTCCGTCACCGATCATCACGACGGTTCGCCCCGCCGCCTGCTCGTTTTGGATATAAGTCGCCTTATCCTCCGGCAGGACCTCGGCACGGAATTCATCCACGCCCAGCGTCCGCGCAATGGCCGCCGCAGTGTTTTGATTGTCGCCGGTCAGCATGACCGTTTTCCCGATCCCGGTCGCGTGGAGCGCGGCGAGCGCCTCCCCTGCCTCGGGCCGCAGCGGGTCGAGAATCCCAATGGCTGCCGACAGGACCCCGTCCACCGCCAGATAAAGCCAGGAGCAGCCCTGCTCCAAGCCGTCAAAGGTCGGCCGATCCGCCGGGAGAATCACCGCGCCCTCGTCCTCAAAGACAAAATGATAGCTGCCGATTACGGTACGTTTGCCGTCAACCCGCGTGGCGATTCCATGCGCCACCACGTATTCCACCTCCGAGTGCATTTCCTCGTGGTCCAGACCGCGCGTCTGCGCCGCGCGAACCACGGCGTTCGCCACGGAATGGGGGAAATGCTCCTCCAGACACGCGGCCAAACGCAGCATCTCCGCTTCCTCCTGCCCCCGGAAGGGCACGACCCGCACCACCGTCGGGCAGGCCTTGGTCAACGTGCCGGTTTTGTCAAAGATCACGGTGTCCGCCTCACTGACCCGCTCCAGGAATTTGCCGCCCTTGACGGTGATCTTCCTGTTTCCGGCCTCCCGCATGGCGGACAGGACGCTGAGCGGCATGGAGAGCTTGAGCGCGCAGGAGAAATCCACCATCAGCACGGAGACCGCCCGCGCCACGTTGCGCGTCAGAAGCCACGTCAGAAGGCTGCCCCCCAGACACCAGGGCACCAGACGATCGGCCAGATTGGCGGCCTTTTGCTCCACGCCGGATTTCAGCCGTTCAGAGTCCTCAATCATCCGCACGATCCGGTCATAGCGGTTCTCCCCTGCCGCGCCGGTCACGCGCACGACGCAGTTGCCCTCCTCCACGACGGAACCGGCGTAGACCGCCGCGCCGGGGCGCTTCGCCACGGGAACCGATTCGCCGGTCAGAGAGGCTTGGTTGAGCATCACGTCGCCGCTTTCCAGAATTCCGTCCAGCGGCAGAACGTGGCCGGTGTGAACAACCACCAGATCGCCGGGCCGTACTGCGCCCAGAGGCACCAGCGTTTGCCGTCCGGTTTCCTCCAGCGTCCAGACCGTGTCCACCTGCAGCGTCATGCTGCGCGCCAGATCGTCCACCGAGCGCTTATGCGTCCACTCCTCCAGCGTTTCGCCCAGACGGAGCAGGAACTGCACCGAGGCGGCTGTGGCAAAGTCGCCGGTGAGCTGGGAGACGCCGATGGCGGTGCCGTCCAGCACGTCCACAGTCAGTCGCCCGGTCAGAAGTGTTTTTACCGCATGGAAAATGCGCGGCGCAGACTGGCAGACGCCGAGCGCAATCCGAAGCGGGGTCGGAAGAAACCACTTTTTGAAACAGTGGCGAAGCACCAGCATGACCAGCTTTTCCTTGTATTCCCGGTTCATGGCGCGGCTGCTGTGGTGCAGCGGCGGCAGGGAAGCTGCCGCCACTGCATTGGAAAACGCGGCCAGCCGCTTTGCAACCGGCGCCTCCGACCCATGATAGACCACGGTCACGGAGCAGATGCTTTCCTGCACGCTGACACGGTCCACCTCCGGCAGCGCCAGCAGCCACGCCTCCAGAAGATCCGCCTGCTCCGCTTCCATGCTCTTCACGCAGGCGCGCAGACGAAGTCTGCCGGGAGAACGGTGCAGTATTTGAAATCTCATACCTGCGTCGCTTCCTCAGCCACGTCTTCGATGTACGCCGCTTCCTCCGCCGCGTCCCGCTCCGCGTTGATCTGTCTGGCATCCGCCAGAATGTCGGAGCAGGCCGCCTGCACCTCATCCACGTTGCGCATAATCTCCTGCTTGCAGCGCAGGGCAGCCGCAGTGACGTGCGTATAGACCTTCCGGGCGTCCCTGCTTGCCAGAAGCTTCAAGCCTGCCGAGCCAAAGAGCGCGCCATAGACGAACATTCCAATTTTTCCGGTTAACATAATCATTCCTCCGTTTTTCTTTTTTTGTTTTGTTTGCGTGGATATGGGTTTCTCGTTGTGAAAAAAGCAAAACCGGACGCACGGATGCTCCCCGTGAGCCCGGTTTGGCTTATTTTCCGTGGCACCGCCCCTGCATGGGGCAGCTTCCACAGCCGCCCCCGCAGGAGCCGCAGGAGCCTCCGCAGATATGCCTGCCCGCTTTTTTATCCAGAATCAATCGTCGAATCACCAAAGCAACCACCACCAGAAGGACGAGGACAACGACAATGGATCCGAGATTCGCTTGCAGCCAAGACAACATGGGGAACCGCTCCTTTCACGGGTTTCTAAAACAGGGTGTGCCGTTGCGACGGCGGGATTACTTGACCTTGACCTTCTTGGTCAGGGTTGTGGCCTCCTTGTAGGGACGCACCAGCATGTAAACGCCAAGGACCACCACCGCAATCGCCACGATCAGGCCAATGACGTTCACCGCAACGTCGGCGGCAAAGATCGCGCCGATCTGATAGATGGCCAGCGCCACAAGGTAGGCGAAGACGCACTCATAGGCAATGGCAAACCATGTCCACTTGCGGTTGTTCATCTCACGCTTGATGGCGCCCATTGCCGCGAAGCAGGGAGCGCACAGGAGGTTGAAGGTCAGGAAGCTGAAGCCGGCCAGACCCGTGAAGGCACGCGACAGGCTTGCCCATGTGCCGCCCTCTCCGCCGCCGTAGAGAATGCCCATCGTGCCGACAATGTTCTCCTTCGCCGCGAGGCCGGTGATGGAGGCGACGGTCGCCTGCCAGTTGCCCCAGCCGAGGGGAGCGAAGATCCACGCAATCGCGCTGCCCACGCGGGCAAGGACGGAGAACTCAATCTCATCCTCCGCCAGCATCCGGAAGCTGCCGTCCACCCAGCCGAAGAAGGTGAGAAACCAAACCAGAATGGTGGACAGAAGGATGATCGTGCCGGCCTTCTTGATGAAGGACCAGCCGCGCTCCCACATGCTGCGCAGGACGTTGCCGAGCGTGGGCATATGGTAGGCGGGCAGCTCCATGACGAAGGGAGCGGGCTCGCCGGCGAAGCGCTTGGTCTTCTTGAGGATGACGCCGGAGACGATGATGGCGGCCATGCCGAGGAAGTAGGCGGAGGTGGAAATCCACGCAGAGCCGCCGAAAATCGCGCCCGCGATCATGCCAATAAAGGGAACCTTTGCGCCGCAGGGGATGAAGGTTGTGGTCATAATCGTCATGCGGCGGTCACGTTCGTTTTCGATGGTACGGGAGGCCATAATGCCGGGAATGCCGCAGCCCGTGCCGATCAGAATGGGAATAAAGGACTTGCCGGACAGGCCGAAGCGGCGGAACACACGGTCCAGCACGAAGGCAATTCGGGCCATGTAGCCGCAGGCCTCCACAAAGGCCAGCAGGAAGAACAGCACCAGCATCTGCGGCACAAAGCCCAGCACCGCGCCGACACCGGCCACAATGCCGTTGAGAATCAGGCCGCGCAGCCAGCCGCCCTCGGACACATTCAGTGCATCGAGCAGCTTGCCGATCAGCACCGGAATGCCGGGAACCCACACGCCGTAGTCGGCGGGGTCCGGCTCGTCGAAGCCCTTTTCCTCGAAATAAGCCCGCGCATCGGCAAAGCTCATGGCGTTGGTGGAATCCTTGTTCGCGCCGTCGGGAATCGTGTCAAAGTAAACGGTCAGCTCGGATTCCTCCAGCGTTTCCTCGTCTTCCACAGTGACGGGGGCGGACGCTTCTTCGCTGGTGAAGGACTTCATCTGCTCAAGCAGCGCGTCGGTGTCCAGCGCTTCGTCTTCCCAGTCTACGTCCATGAAGGCGTCCACCGCGTTGACGGCAGCGGTGTAATCGTCGGCGGCTTCTTCGGCAGCGGAGGAGCCGATGCCGAGCAGGTGCCAACCGTCTCCGAACAGGCCGTCATTGGCCCAGTCGGTGGCGGGAGCGCCGACGCCCACCATGGCGATCCAGTAGATGGCAAGCATGACGATGGCAAAGATCGGCAGGCCCAGCCAGCGGTTGGTCACGATCCGGTCGATCTTATCCGAGGTGGACAGCTTGCCGGCGTGCTTTTTCTTATAGACGGATTTCAGAATGCCGGCAATCCAGACGTAGCGCTCGTTGGTGATGATGGATTCCGCATCGTCGTCCAGCTCCTTCTCCACGTCCGCGATGTGCTGCTCCACGTCGGCGGCCACAGAGGCGGACAGGTTCAGCCGCTCGGCAGCCTTGCTGTCGCGCTCGAAGAGCTTGACGGCGTACCAGCGCTGCTGCTCCTCGGGCATGTCTGCCACGGCGTGCTCCTCAATGTGGGCAATCGTGTGCTCCACAGGGCCGGAGAAGCTGTGTCCCGGAATGGGCTTTCCGCCCTTCGCGGCCTGAATGGCAGCCTCGGCCGCCTCCTGCACGCCGGTGCCCTTCAGGGCGGAGATCTCCACCACCCTGCACCCAAGCTGCTTGCCGAGCTGAACGGTGTCGATCTTATCGCCGTTCTTTTTCACCACGTCCATCATGTTGATCGCAACGACGACGGGGATGCCAAGCTCCGTGAGCTGGGTCGTTAAGTACAGATTTCGCTCCAGATTGGAGCCGTCTACGATGTTCAAAATAGCGTCGGGGCGCTCCCCGATCAGATAGTTTCGGGCGACGACCTCCTCCAGCGTGTACGGGGAGAGCGAGTAGATGCCGGGCAGGTCCGTCACCGTGACGTCCCCGTGCTTCTTCAGCTTGCCTTCCTTTTTCTCCACCGTAACGCCCGGCCAGTTGCCG
>CACXHI010000230.1 GCA_902767395.1 Oscillospiraceae bacterium | reverse complement strand
GTGCGCTATAAGGGCGCTTCCATTGCCGACGTGCTGGATATGACCTTCGACGAGGCGCTGGACTTCTTCCAGAATCTTCCCCGCATCCGCGACAAGGTACAAACGCTGGTGGACGTGGGCTTGGGCTATTTGAAGCTTGGGCAGTCCTCCACCACCCTGTCCGGCGGCGAGGCGCAGCGGGTCAAGCTGGCAACGGAGTTGTCCCGGCGTTCTACCGGTGCGACGTTCTATATTCTGGATGAGCCGACAACCGGCCTGCACGTCTACGACGTAAGCAAGCTGATCGACGTGCTGCAAAAATTCGTGGATGGGGGCAACACCGTCCTTGTCATCGAGCACAATCTGGACGTGATCAAGTGCGCCGACTGGATCATCGACCTCGGACCGGAGGGCGGGGACGGCGGTGGCCGCGTGGTTGCCACCGGCACACCGGAACAGCTCTGTGTCGTTCCGGAGAGCTTTACCGGGCAGTATCTGAAAAGAGTGATGCGCGACAAACATAAGGAGGAAGCATGAGACTGGACAAATTTTTGAAGGTTTCGAGAATCATTAAGCGCCGCACGGTTGCGAACGAGGCCTGCGACGCGGAGCGGGTGACAGTCAACGGACGGCCCGCCAAGGCCAGCTATGACGTCAAGGTGGGGGACAAGCTCTCAATTCGCTTTGGCGAGCGGACGCTGAACGTAGAGGTGCTTCAGATTGCGGAAACGGTTCGCAAGGACGACGCAGCTGGAATGTACAGGGAAATTTGATGCAAAGAGGAAAAATCAATGAGAGTGTGCAAGCGGATACTTCTTGCATTGAGCGGATTGCTCGGTGTGGTGTTGCTGCTGGCGGCGGCTTTGTTTGCCTACCTGACGATTACGGAATTCCGGCCTGAGCCGACGGAACCGATCACTGTGGAGCAGGGGACGGACAGGTCGCTGGATGGAAAAAGCTTTACCGTTTTAAGCTGGAACGTGGGCTACTGCGGACTCGGGGCGCAGAGCGATTTCTTTATGGACGGCGGCAGCACAGTGCGCCCGGAGGACCAGAGCGTCATTGCGCAGAACCTTTCCGGAATCGAGACCCTGCTTGCGGACACTGACGCGGATTTCCTTTTGCTGCAAGAGGTGGATTCCGATTCCAAGCGCAGCTACAACGTGGATGAAGCAGCCGCCCTGCGGGAGCGGCTTGCGCGCCCCTCGGCGTATGCGCTGAATTTCTCCTGCCAATACGTGCCCTATCCGTTGCCGACCATCGGCAAGGTGCATTCCGGCCTGCTGACACTTTCTCGCTTTGCCATCACCGAGGCCAGCCGGATCAGCCTGCCCTGTCCCTTCTCATGGCCCGTTTCCATCGCCAATCTCAAGCGATGCCTGCTGGTGACCCGGATCCCGGTTGCCGGGACGGGGCGAGAGCTTGTGCTGGTCAATCTCCATCTGGAGGCCTATGACGACGGTACGGGCAAGCTGGAGCAGAGCAAGCAGCTGCGGGACTTTTTGGCAACGGAGTACGCGGCCGGAAATTACGTCGTGGCGGGCGGCGACTGGAATCAGGTCTTCCCACGCAGTGAGGAGCTTTGGCCCAATACCCACCGTTCCCTCTGGACGCCGGGCAGTCTGGATCCTTCGGAGCTGCCTGCCGGCTGGCGTTACGTATGGGATCCCTCCGTGCCGACCTGTCGTTTGCTGAACCAGCCCTTCGACCCTGCGGACACCGAAAACACCCAATACTATGTGATTGACGGCTTTTTGGTTTCACCAAATCTGGAGGTCGAGCAGATTGAGACGATTCAGGCGTCGTTTGCGTTTTCCGATCACAATCCGGTTTTACTTTCGCTGACGTTGGGAGATTGACGTATGAAACGAACCATTTTTTGTACGGCGCTTCTGGTTTTGTGCGGTCTGCTTCTGGCAGGCTGCGAGCTTCTGGAGGACGCGCCGCAGGAGACCCTGCCTGTGGGAAGCTATGTCCTTGCGGTGACTTCTCCTTTGCAGCCCTCCGGTGAAAAGACGGAGCCGGAGCAGAGCGAGCAGACGGTGAAGCGTGTCATAAATTATGAGGGAGAGATTCCGTATTCTTACCCGGTCAAGCTCTATCGCTATCAGCTTCCCTTCATCGACCTTCCCGATCAATATGCTATGATCTGCAATCAGGAAATCGAATCGCTCTTCGGGGCGCGAATCCGGAGCTCCATGCAGGCGATGGAATCCGGTCAGGGTCCGGAGCTGGAAGCAGTGACGTATCTCAGCTTTATCTGCGGGGAGATTCTGACACTGCGGATTGACGAACGCAGCTACGACGAAAAAACTACGCAGACGTATTATACGTTGAACGCGCGGACGGGCGCGGAAGTGAGTGCGAGGGAGCTGTTCGCGGAGGCCGGAATCAACGGCGAGCCGGAGCAGGTATGCAATCAGACGGTGACTGAGCTGTTTGCCCGGCGCTTCGGCCCGCCGGAGGAGGGAAACGAGGCCTACACGACCGCGCTGACCCGGACGCAAATGGGGCTGGTTCCTCTCACAACGAAATGGATGCATCTGACGGAGGCGGGACAGCTGATTCTGGCTTTGACGCTCTACCACCCGACAGGCGGGATGACGTATGAGGAGATTCCGCTTCCGTAACGGAAGCCGAGGAAAAAGGAGCATTGATTTTTCATGGAAGCAAACGGAATCCTCGTGGCCCTCTGCGCGGTCGGGCTCAATCTGTTGACGTTTTTTGCGTTCGCGCTGGATAAAGGACTGGCCAAGCGGCGCAGTCGCCGGGTTTCGGAGGCCGCGTTATTGACGTTGAGCGGTATCGGCGGGAGCATCGGGGCAATGCTTGCGATGCGCATGTTTCACCATAAAACCGATGCAAAGGCACATCCGGCCTTTGACTGGGGCATTCCCGCGGCCTTTCTTGCTCAGCTTACCCTTGTCCTCTGGCTGACGTGGGAGCTTTGAAAAGGGATGAAGAAGCCTATTTTGATTTTGTCCGCCGTTGCGCTGGTTTTGATTCTTCTCGTCCTCTGTCTCCTGTTTGGCCTGTTTACCCGTCTGAATCCGGGGCAGGGAACCGATCAAACGCCGCAATCGCTGGAGGCGTACCTGAGCGACCACTGGTCGGTCTTCTCTCTTCGCAGATGGGATGCCGAGACCGGCGCGCTGGAGCTGGACTATCCCCTCCGCTTTACGCTGGAGCAGATGAAAAAGTACGGCGCTGCGCTGGAAGAGCTGCGGACGCTTCCCGACGGCAACCGGGACACCGTGAAGGCGCTGAAGGCAGCGGCCTATTCGTCTGCGTCCGTCACGATCCAGACCGTGACCGTCTACGGCCTCACCACAGACGGGCAGATTGCCTATACGCTCCACCCGGATGGAACGGTTTCCGCCTGTTGGGACGTCCCATAATCAGAACACAACGCCGCCGCGGACAAATGACCGCAGCGGCGTCGTGCCGTACAATTGCGAATTTCAATTACAGCAAGCCGCAGATCAGCTCGGTATAGGCCTGCGGATCCTCAATGGGCAGGTCTGCGAGGATCAGGCCCTGAGCATACAGAACCTGCGCGTACTGCTTCGCTTTCTCGGGATCGTCGTGGATCAGGCTCTTGAGCTTCTGCACCACGGGATGCTCCGCGTTAAGCTGCAAGACCTTCTCCACCGGCATCGCCATATCGGGGTTCATGCGCTTGAAATACTTTTCCATCTCGAAGCTCATGCCGCCGTCAGGCACCAGACAGACCGGGTGACTTCCGAGGTCTGCGGAAATCTCCGCCTTGGAGATTTTGCCCTCAAGCGCGGTTTTCAGGAAATCCAGATCGTCCTTCCACTCCGCTGCCGCTTCCTCGGCGGCCTTCTTTTCCTCCTCGGAGGAGAGATCCAGATCGTCGGTGGCAAGGTTGCGGAAGTCCTTCTCCATGTAGTTCATCAGGGTCCGAGGCACGAACTCATCCACGTCCTCGGTCATGAACAGCACGTCGAAGCCCTTCTCCTGAAGCCGCTGGTACTGCGGAAGCTGGGCCAGTCTTGCGTTGCTCTCACCGGCGGCGAAGTAGATGTGCTTCTGCGCCTCGGGCATGGCCTCCACATATTCTTTCAGCGTCACAAGCTTCTGCTCCTTGGCGGACCAGAAAACCAGTAAGTCTTGCAGCACGTCCTTGTGCATCCCGTAGTCGGCCACAATGCCGTACTTGAGCTGGCGCCCGAAGGCCGCGAAGAACTTCTCGTAATCCTCCCGGCGGTCCTTCTGCAGATTCAGAAGCTCCTGCTTGATCTTCTTCTCCAGATTGGAGGAGATGATGGCAAGCTGGCGATTGTGCTGGAGCAGCTCCCGGCTGATGTTCAGACTCAGATCGGCGGTGTCCACCACGCCGCGCACAAAGCGGAAGTAGTCGGGGACCAGATCCTCGCAGTGCTCCATAATCATCACGCCGGAGGAATAGAGCTGCAAGCCCTTCTTGTAGTCCTTCGTGTAGAAATCATAGGGGGCCTTGGCGGGAATGTAGAGCAGCGCCTTGTAGGTCACAGCGCCCTCGACGCTGATGGACAGATGGGACAGCGGCTTCTCAAAGTCGAAGAACTTGTCCTTGTAGAAGCCGTCGTACTCCTCGTCGGTCACGTCCTTCTTCGAGCGCTGCCATACGGGGATCATGGAGTTGAGAGTGGTCAGCTCGGTGTAGGTCTCCCATTCCGGCTCCTTGTCCTCGTCCTTCTCATCCTCGGGAACCTCCTTGCGGCGGCTCTTCTCCATCTCCATGCGGATGGGATAGCGGATGTAGTCGGAGTATTTCCTGACGAGGTTTTGCAGCTCATACTGCTCCAGGAAGCGGGAGTACTTTTCGTCCTCTGTGTCGGCTTTCAGCTTCAGGATCACTTCGGTGCCGACGGTAGTTTTCTCGCAAGGGGAGACGGTATAGCCGTCTGCGCCCGAGGACTGCCACATCCAAGCCTCCTCCTCGCCGTATTTCTTCGACAGTACCGTGACGGTATCCGCCACCATAAAGGCGGAGTAGAAGCCCACGCCGAACTGCCCGATGATGTCCACGTCGGAATGCTCCTTGTCCAGCTCCTGTTTGAACTGGAGGGAGCCGCTCTTGGCGATTGTGCCGAGATTCTGCTCCATCTCGTCCTTGCTCATGCCGATGCCGTTGTCGGACACAGTCAGCAGGCCCAGCTTTTTGTCCACGCGCAGGTCGATTGCAAAGTCCTCGCGGTTCAGCCCCACGTTCTGATCCGTCAGCGCGAGGTAGGCCAACTTGTCAATGGCGTCGCTGGCGTTGGAAATCAGCTCGCGCAGGAAAATCTCCTGATGGGTGTAAATGGAGTTAATCATCATGTCCAGCAGCCGCTTGGACTCTGCCTTGAATTGCTTTTTCGACATTGTAATCCCTCTTTTTTCCAGTAAAATAATAGGGTTAGCACTCTTCCTGTCTGAGTGCTAACCCTATTATAGCAAGCTTTTTCCAAAAAGCAAGCCCTGTTTTCGTTTTTTACAAACTGTTCACACCCGCCACGCTGTCGCGGCGCACAGTGAGCGCCCCGCCGCAGGCGCAGTCGGCGGAATCGGTTATTCCGTGGGCAGTTCGGTCTTTGCGCCCCGCCGCAGCTCCTTCATCATGGAGTATTCATGCAGCAGGGTTCCGTCCTTCAGACGAATCGCGTTGGGCTTGAGGCCGGTGATTCGGAAACCCATCTTTTCATACAGGGCCCGTGCGCGGCTGTTGCCCTCCACAAATTCCAGCTCCAACTGGAGCAGGTTCTCGTTTTCCTCCGCAATGCGGATCAGCTCCTGCATCAGTCTTGTCCCGATTCCCAGATTCCAGTAGGCTTTCAGCAAGCCGATTCCAATGCTGGCGCGATGACGAAGCTTGATTCGCTTGCTCCATGTGATCTGGCAGTTTCCTGCGATCTGTCCATCGACCAGGCAAACAAGCATGGCCTCGTTGTCTGCACGGTTCATCCGGTCAAACAACAGTTTTTCGCCTTCCGGCGTGTACATTCCGCATTCCTCGGGGTAACGGAGCAGAAACTCGGTCTCCCCGGCTGTTGTGTGAAGCAAATCCAACACGCCCGGAATATCCTCCTCCCGCGGATTGCGAACAACGGCGGTTCTGCCGTCCTTCAAGGGAAACGAAAACGCTGGAACAATCATTTCAAACCTCCTGATTATGATGCCAAAGCACGGTGTTCTCCAGATACTCCGCAATCGCCTCTGTGTTGTTGCTTCCGATCACAACGTCGGCAGCAGCCTTCACTTCCTCCAGCGCGTTTCCCATGGCCACGCCAAGGCCGCACATGCGCAGCATCCCGATATCCGGAAGATCGTCCCCAAAGGCGGCGATTTCCGTCGGAGAGATTCCAAGCACATTGCAGAGCGCCGTGATTGCGGTTTCTTTTGTGATGCTCGGCTGCGTGAATTTGTACCAGTCTGTTCCTGCAAAGCGAACCGCGTCACAAGCGCCAAAGCGAGAGACCAATCGATCCTTCATGGCTTCCTCCGGAATTTCCACGCAGATTTTCAGGGCCGGCTCGGAAAAATCGGAGAAGTCGGAATAGACACTCTCTCCCCAGTTTGCGCCCACGAAGGCTGGATCAAAGCGCTTGTTCCAGTAGTGAACGCCCAACGTATCAATTGTGATTTCGCATTCCCCGCAAATTTCTCCGACCAACCGGAGAAATCGACGCACCTCGCACACCGAAAACTCAGAACACAAAATCATCTGATTTTGATCCTGCACCAATGCGCCGCCACTGGAAATGATGACGTCAGGGGAAAGCATTCCAACAAATGTCTGCGCATTTTGAAAACTGCGGGAGGTGGAAATTCCAATCAAGATTCCCTTTTCCCGGCATTGCTTCAGGACGGACAAGGTGTGGGAGGAAATCGTCTTGTCGCTGCGCAGCAGGGTGTCGTCCAAGTCAAAGAGCAAAAGCTTCATGGATGCCTCCTCCGGATCTGGTTTTTCGGTGGATTATACAATGGCCCATAAAAAATGTCAACAAAAAAGATTCTGATTTTGTCACTGCCCGCGCAACTGAATGATTTGATCTCGCAGCACGGCTCCAAGCTCGTATTCCATCATCTGCGCGGCCTTGCGCATCTGCTTTTCCAAACGGGCAATCTCACGCTCGCGCTCCTCGCGGGTGAGCTTCACGCCGCCCTTGCCAAGCGCGGCGCTGTCCTGCCGCGTGATCTCGATCAGGTCACGCACGTCCTTGCGGATCGTCTGCGGGACAATGCCGTGCGCCTGATTGTAGGCCTGCTGGATCGACCGGCGGCGGTTGGTCTCCCGGATGGCGTAGTCCATCGCCTGCGTGATATGATCCGCGTACATGACGACCCGGCCCTCGGCGTTTCGGGCGGCGCGCCCGATCGTCTGAATCAGGGACGTGGGGGAGCGCAGGAAGCCCTCCTTGTCGGCGTCCAGAATCGCAACCAGCGAGACCTCGGGCAGGTCCAAGCCCTCGCGTAAAAGGTTGATGCCAACCAGCACGTCAAACTTTGCCATGCGCAGGTCGCGGATGATCTCCATGCGCTCCATTGCGCCGATGTCCGAGTGCATATAGCGCACGCGGACGCCGTTTTTTTGCAGGAAGCTGGTCAGATCCTCGGCCATGCGTTTGGTCAGCGTGGTTACCAGCACGCGCTCCTCGCGTGCCGTGACCTTGGCAACTTCCTCCATCAGATCGTCCACCTGTCCCGCAATCGGCCGCACCTCCACCTCCGGATCAAGCAACCCCGTGGGGCGGATGACCTGCTCCACAATCTGACCGGCGCGCTCTGTTTCATACGGCGCCGGAGTCGCGGAGACGTAGACCGCCTGATGAATCTTGCTCTGAAACTCGGGGAAGGTCAGCGGACGGTTGTCGAAAGCGGAGGGCAGACGGAAGCCGTAGGCGACCAGACTCTCCTTGCGGGAACGGTCGCCGTTGTACATAGCCCGAACCTGCGGCAGCGTAACGTGGCTCTCGTCTACAAAGAGCAGAAAGTCCTCGGGGAAGTAGTCGATCAGGGTCATAGGCGGCGTTCCGGAGGCACGGCCGGAGATCACCCGGGAATAGTTCTCAATGCCGGTGCAGAAGCCAATCTCCTGCATCATCTCCATGTCGTACTCCGTGCGCTGGCGGATGCGCTGGGCCTCCAGCAATCGGTCGTTGGCCTTGAAATAAGCCTCCTGCGCCTCCATTTCCTCGCGGATTGCAACCAGTGCCCGATCCATTTTCTCCTTGGTCGTGACGTAGTGGGAGGCCGGGTAGATCGCCACGTGGGACACGGAGCGTTCTGGCACGCCGGTGACGGCGTTGATCTCGGAAATCCGATCCACCTCGTCTCCGAAGAATTCCACGCGAATGGCGCGGCCCGCCCAATAGGCGGGATAAATCTCTACCGTGTCGCCCCGGACGCGGAAGTGGTTGCGGGAGAAGTCCACGTCGTTGCGCTCGTAGCGGATGGAGATCAGCTTTTTCATCAGCTCCTCCTGCGGGTATTCCATGCCGGTGCGCAGGGAGATCACCATGTTCTTGTAGTCGATGGGGTCGCCCAGACCGTAGATGCAGGACACCGACGCCACTACAATCACATCCCGTCGCTCAAAGAGCGAGGAGGTTGCGCTGTGGCGCAGCCGCTCGATCTCCTCGTTGATGGAGGAGTCCTTCTCAATGTAGGTGTCGGTGTGGGCAATGTAGGCCTCAGGCTGATAGTAGTCGTAGTAGGAAATAAAGTATTCCACCGCGTTTTCCGGGAAAAACTCCCGGAATTCCGAGCAGAGCTGGGCCGCCAGTGTCTTATTGTGGGCCAACACCAGCGTCGGGCGGTTGAGATTGGCAATGACGTTTGCCATGGTGAAGGGCTTGCCGGAGCCGGTAACGCCGAGCAAAACCTGTTCGTCCAGACCCATTTGCAGGCCCCGGGTCAGGGCTTCAATGGCTTCCGGCTGATCACCGGTGGGCCGATAAGGGGCGTGCAGCTTAAAATCCATGTGATTCTCCTATCAAAGCAGGTTTCTGGCTGGAGCTTCTCTCTGCAGCCCATTATACCCCATTCTCCTGTGCCTCGCAACTATAATTTTCCCGTGTCCCTTTCCCGACAGGTTTTTCTCCGCCAGCCTGTTAAGATAGAGACAAATCACTGCGGAGATGACACAAATGAACGGAATTGCACTCAAAGAAAAGACGCTTGCTCGGGTAGGGGTGCTGGGGCGGCGAGCGGCAGATACCGCACCCGGACGGGGGGTGCTGGTGTTGTTTGGCTACGGAGCGGCAGCCTTTTTGCTCGCCGCTCTGCCCCTGTTCGGACGCCCGCTGCCGCTTGGCGCCTGCCTGATCCTCTGCGCGAGGCCGTGGACGGCGGTGCTCGGCTCCCTGCTGGGCGCGTCGGGCGGCTATATTCTGCTCTGGGGCTGGGAGGCTGCGATGGAGCCGCTGGCGCTGGGTCTGAGTTGCCTTGCGGCAACCGGGATTTTCCGGCGGACGCCGGTTTCCCGGTCGATTCTCACTGCGGTTTTAACGGCTGCGGTGGGCGGCCTCTTCCTGCTTGATACCGGGATCACTCTTGTCGGCATTCTGCGTCTGCCGATGGGCTGCGCAATGGCAGCCCTTCTGCCGAGGCTCTGGGCGCGTGCGCTGGGGATGGGGGAGCCCCGTGCGCAGTTGGGGGCGGGCGCCCTGCTCCTGCTGGCAGCATCCTCGCTGGGCGGCGGGGTTGGGCCGCTGCTGGCGCTGGGAGCGGCGCTGCTGCTGCCGGAGCTTCGCAGTCTGCCGGTCTCGGCCGTGGAGCCGCTTCCGTTGGAGCGCCCTGCGCTCTCGGCCCAGAGAAGCGTGGAAAAGGCTCTGCACACCATGCACGGGGTTCTGGCGCGGGAGGAACCCATCCTGCCACCGCTCCAACTTGCGGAGGTCTATGACTTTGCCGCCGAGCAGGTCTGTCGCTGCTGCGTCAACTTCTCGCGCTGCTGGGAGCAGAACGCCGAGGAGACCTATCAGGATCTCTGTACGGCAGGTGAGGCCATTTTGCAGCGCGGTGCGGCGGAGCGGGAGGATCTTCCCCAGCGGTTTACCGACCGCTGCTGCCACACGGCGGGCTTCCTGACGGCGGTGAACCAGTCGCTGGACGACCTGCTCTCCCGCCGCCGGGAGTCCAGAAGACGGGCCGAGGGCCGTCGCGTGGCGGCGGGCCAATACCTGACGCTGGAACGCCTCCTGACCGCCCTGACCCGGCCACAGCCGCGCGGTGCGCTGCATTTTGTCCCGGAGCTGGCAGTGGGGACGGCCTGCAAAACCGGAAATCAGGTGTCCGGCGACCGCGGCGCCACCTGCAAGGATCGGTTCGGCTGCTTTTACGTCCTGCTCTGCGACGGAATGGGAACCGGCGCACCCGCACGGGGCGAGAGTGACCGCGCGGCTCGCCTTCTGACGGCCTTTTTAGAGACCGGGATGGAGGCGGACGCAGCCATGGATCTGATCAACGGGTTTTATGTGCTGCGACGGGATACGGCCTTTTCCACGATGGATCTGTTGAAGCTGGATCTGCGGACCGGGGCAGGGACGCTTTACAAGTGGGGCGCCGCGCCGTCCTACCTCCGCCGGGGGGAGGAGGTCGAAAAAATAGGGACAGTCACGCCGCCGCCGGGACTGGACGCGGCGGAGCGCCGCGTGCCCGGGCAGTATGAGCTGTCCCTGAGAGAAGGGGAGACCCTTGTGATGGTCAGTGATGGAGCCTTTGGAGAGGAGACGGCCCAACGCCTGACAGAGTTTTCCCATGGAAGTGTCCGGGATCTGGCCTCCTGCCTGATTACCCTCGGCGCCTCGGACGCGGCGGATGATCGGACTGCCGTGGTGCTCCGCCTTCGTCCGCTGCCCTCCGCGACCGGGGAGGATGGGACAAAAGGGCGG
>CACXHI010000229.1 GCA_902767395.1 Oscillospiraceae bacterium | reverse complement strand
TGGGCGATCTCCATCGGATCGGGGTAGTTCAGGGGCGTGTAGACCTCCAGGTGAGAGCCGTCGGTCTTGTCGATCTCATAGACGACGTTCGGCGCGGTGGTAATCAGGTCGAGATTAAACTCCCGCTCCAGCCGCTCCATAATGATTTCCATATGCAGAAGGCCGAGGAAGCCGCAGCGGAAGCCGAAGCCGAGGGCAATCGAATTTTCCTGCGTGTAATACATTGAGGCGTCGTTCAGCTTGAGCTTTTCCAGCGCGTCGCGCAGATCCCCGTATTTCGAGCCGTCGGCGGGATAGACGCCGGAGAAAACCATCGGCTGACAGGTTTTATAACCGGGCAGCGGCTCGGCTGCCGGATGCTCCGCCCCGGTGACGGTATCGCCCACGCGGGTGTCCGAGATGGTCTTAATCGAAGCAGTCAGATAACCGACCTCTCCCGCACCGAGCGCATCGGCGGGCATCATGCCCTTCGGGTGCAAATAGCCGCACTCGACTACCTTGTAAACCGCGCCGGAGGCCATCATCTGTACGTCCATACCGGGGCGAATTGTTCCGTTCATCACGCGCAGATAAACCACGACGCCGCGATAACTGTCATACTGGCTGTCGAAGATCAGTGCCTGGAGGGGGGCCTCCCGGTCACCCTTCGGTGCGGGAACCTCCTTGACGATCATCTCCAACACGGAATGGATGTTGATGCCGTTCTTCGCAGAGATTTCTGGCGCGTCCATGGCGGGCAGCCCGATCACGTCTTCAATCTCCTTCTTGACCTCCAGCGGGCGGGCCGCGGGCAGGTCGATCTTGTTTACCACCGGCAACACCTCGAGTCCGGCGTCAATGGCAAGATAGGTATTGGCCAGCGTCTGTGCCTCAATGCCCTGCGACGCATCCACCACCAGAACCGCACCCTCGCAGGCAGTCAGCGAGCGGGAGACCTCGTAGTTGAAGTCTACATGACCCGGCGTGTCGATCAGGTTCAGGATGTAGGTTTCTCCGTCGTCTGCTTTGTAATTCAGCTTGACCGCACGGGCCTTGATCGTAATGCCGCGTTCGCGTTCCAACTCCATGTTGTCGAGTATTTGCTCCTCCATTTCCCGCTTGTCCACGGTGTTGGTCTCCTCCAGCAGACGGTCCGCCAGCGTGGATTTGCCATGGTCAATGTGGGCGACAATGGAGAAGTTTCGGATTTTTGATAGATCAGTCATACGCTCACCTCGGAAAGAGGAAAATATTTTCCCACACATTTTTGAGTATTATACCAAAAGAAACGTGGTTTGTAAAGAAAAAAGAACACTGTGCTCGACACAGCGTTGAGAAACAAAGCGCCGTCCAGCAATCAGCATAGAGAGGAATCCGGTCCTATGCCGATTGCTGAACAGCTTGAAATGACCGCAAAGTTGACAAACCGCACGACATCTGCTATCATGTTGGTACTCAATTTGGTAGGGGGAAAACGATGCCAAAGCTTGTCTGGTGCGGAAACCAGCCTTGGGACAAGGCGTTTCCAGAAGCACCCATTCCAGCAGAGAAATACGCAATCAAGCTTCCAGGTTCGGTCTTTATTCGGAGCATTCCCTACGGCGCGATTCCCGCGCTCTGCTGTCTTCTCATTATCTTCCTGAAAAAACGCGTCCTTGGCTGGCCGAACCCCAGCCCAGTTTATGTTCCAATCGGAGTTCTTCTGGGATTGCTGTTGCTGCCTGTCCATGAAATGCTTCACGCGTGTTGCTTTCAACGCGGACAGACCGTATATATCGGGATCAGTCTTGAAAAGTTCGCTGCGTTCGCGGTCTGCCATGAGCCGATTTCCCGCAAACGCTACATTGTCATGTCTCTTGCTCCAGTCCTGCTTGGTTTGCTTCCCGCGCTGCTGTTTCTGCTGTTTTCGCAAACTTCGGTTTCCTCCGCACTTCTGATCCCGGTCATGGTAATGGGCTTTCTTTCTCCTATGCCGGATTATCGAGACGTATATCAGATCTTGCGGCAGACACCGTCTCAGGCGATGATTCAATCTCAAAACTCTGGCTTGTTTTGGTATATCCAAACAAGATCTTGTTGACTGCTTCTTCCCTTCTGCGTATCCCGGTCACTTACCGTTCGGGTCCATCATTGTTCCGATGAACAGAGGGATTCCGCTCTGGCAGTCAATGAGCAGATAGACGAAGGGACGGTCAAGATAGACCTGTTTTGGCTCCTCGATCGCAGCCTTATCCGTCATCTCCACGGCGGTAGCTGCCCCGGCGCGCGTGCCGCCTTCGTCCACGGAGACGTAGGTTTTGTGCAGCACCTGACTGATGGAGATGTTTCCGCCGGTGGACGTGCCGAGCCCGGTGAAATCTGCAAGGTCATCGTCAAATGGAGCGGTCATTCCCATGGATTTCAGAAGCTCAGACAGCTCGCCGGACCAGCTTGCCTCAAACTTCGGCAGGGCGGTCAGGACCGTTTCGTTCTTTGGCGCAGCCAGCATCGTCCGCAGCCCTTCGGCGTTCAGAGACGCCAAATATGACTCGACGCTGACGCCCTCGTTGGGCAGCAAGGCGGCGAAGGCAAACCGGCCGCCTTGATAATACTTGACAAAGCCGGTGGCAAGATTGTCTTCCAAGTAGGCGTGTTCCTCCGAGCCCATGAAGTCTACCGTGCGCTCCGAGCCGTCTGCCGTGTGGAACGTTCCAGACGCAACGGACTCCTGCCGATAGGGCTTCTCCCATTTCGCGTCGAAGGCCAGCGCGTTGACCAAATACATGATTGCATTGGGCGGAATCTCATTCAAAATCGCCGGGATCATTCCATCCGTTTTTTCCTTGACCCAGCCGTTGAGCTGCTGCACCGTTGTTTCGTCAAAGGGTGCCTTGAAGACGTCCGCGCCGTAGTGATCCGCATTGGTCTGCAAGAAGGTCTGATTGACGGTAAAGCGCGTATCGTCGGTGAACCAGATGGAATTTGCCATGTGCAGAACGCCCTGATCGTCCTGCGCCAGGGCAGCCAGAAAGCTGCGGAAAAACGCATTGTACTGTGCACGGTCCAGCCCAAGGGTTTGCTCCATCTGAGAGCGTGTCATGCCTTCTGCGCCGTTCGCCGTCATTGCCAGCGCACAGAGCACGGACAGCGGCGAGATCAGCGTGTTCTTGTTGGGAACCGCTCCCGCGCGGAACAGACGCAGCGCAAAGTCTGTCGCTGCCACAGACGCCTCTCCCGTCACGTCGGCCGGCTCCGCCGGGTGCGGAGTGATCTCCGCCATCAGGTTGACGGCTTTTGCCGCCTCACCCGGTTGGCTCGCCCCGGCGCAGCCGGCGAGCTGCATCGCCAAAACCGCAATCAGAAGCAGGCAGATTGTTTGTTTCCATCCTCTTGTTTTCATTCCAGTTTCCTCCTTACTCATAGTAGAATTCATAGTCCGGCAGGGATTCCCACTCCGGCGTGTGCGTCAACAGGTCGGTCAGTTGGTCGCAGACCTGCAAAAAGGCGCGAGCGCGTGCATCATATCCCTCGCCGCAGCCATCGAGACAGATTCCGCGGCAGGCCACAGTGATTTCCTTCCCGTTTTGCCGCAGAGTCAGGACCAGATTCCGATTCGGCTTGCTGAACACCGTCGGCTTCTCATCCGGCAGGTTATAGGGATCGTATTCCGCCGGGAACGTCTCCAGCTCCAGAGCGGAGAGCCAAAGCCAGACCTGCTCCCGCTGCTCCGCCGTCAGATTCAGCGTCGTGAGATAGTCCTCCGGGTGTGTGGCGTGGCTGGTTTTCACCAGCCTGCCCGAGGCGCTGTCATAGGAGCTGATCCCATAGCAATCCCAGACAAAGGCGAAGGAAAAATCCGCAGGCGGTTCGATGCCGTCAACCGCATCCCCTTCCGATTTGAGGCTATCCTCCGTTTTTCCTGTTTGATCCGTCTGGTTTTGCACGGCATCCGGCTGCGAAAAACGATGGTCCTCTGTCGTTTTCGTTGCACGATCCTTTGTACAGGCCAGCAGCGGCGGCAGCACCAACGCGCCAGCGAGAATGCACAGAACCAGCGGCAGGCAAAGGGTCAACGTCTGAAGACGATGCTGTCTCCGCGTTTGGCTCCGCACCTCGTATCTGCGGCGCACCTCTTCGGTATAGTCCTTGATCTCTTTCATAATAACTGCGCTCCCTCCTCTCCGAGAATGGCACGGAGCTCCTTCTTAGCGCGATAGAGAAGATTGTCCACTTGCTTGCGGTTCTTCTTCATCACCTTCGCGGCTTCCTCGTAGGACAACTCCTCGAAAAAGATCAAGTGGACAGCCATGCGCATGTCCTCCGGCAGCTTTGCCAGCGCAGCGTTGACTGCGCGTTTGCGGTCACTGTCCAAAGCGTGCCGTTCCAGCTCGTCCTCCTCCGCCAATTCCTTCCCCGCATCCAGCTCTGTCTCCCGCAGACTTTTCCGGTGCTTGAGATAGTTCAGCGCCCTGCTTTTGCCCAGCATGAAAACGTAGGTTTTCAAAGAAACCTTGAAGTTATAGCGGTGCTTATGGACGAATAGCTCGGTCATGGCATCCAAGGCAAGATCCTCCGCGGCGGGGACGTCCTGCACATACCGATTGATGAAGAAAACCAGCGGAAAAAAGAGCTCTGCCATGATCTCATCCATCGCGCTCTCGTCTCCGTTCAGAAAACGGCGGTAGCTACTTGCACCGTGTTCCATGATACTCCCCCTGTCCTTCTACGGTCACGTCTGACCGTTCACCCCTTATACAACTCAGACGAAGGAAAGTCCTTACAGTTCCGATCAAATTTTATCAGTGGAGGTAAAAATGATGCTTACAGTTTACGGAAGTCCCCTCTGTCCCGATTGCCGGGAGTGCAAGACCAACTTTGAAGCGCACGGTATTCCATTTCAGTACGTCGACATCACTGAGAGTATGCGCAATTTGAAGGCCTTTTTGAAGCTCCGGGACCATCTGCCTGTGTTTGACCGCTGCAAAGAGATTGGCTCGGTCGGAATCCCCGCAATCTGCAAGGAGGATGGGGCTGTGCTTCTGGATTGGGAAAAATATCTGCGGGAAGTCGGCTTACCGGTGATCTACCGGGAGGCGCGTCCCACCATGTGCTCCATCGACGGGAAAACCTGCTGACGACGAAGACGGCGGCCTGCCGCAATCCATTCAGGGTGCGGCAGGCCGCCGTCTGTCTGTGATTACTGCGCTTTCTTTCCAAGCGCACGGTAGAGGTAGAGCACGGTGGAGGCACGGGTACAGGGCGTCTTATAGTTAAACTTCCCGTTCTCTCCCTGCTCAACACCGTTTTCGTACGCCCAAATCGCAGCAGCCTTATACCACTTGCTGTTGCTGACGTCTGAATAGGGATTTGGGATGGTATATCCGGGCTTGCCGAGCATCGCATAGAGGAAGGTCAGCATTTCGGCACGGTTGCAGGTTTTGTTCGGAGAGAACTTGTTGTCGCCGGTGCCCACGGTAATGCCGTTCTCGACGGCCCAGAGGATGGGCTTGGCATACCATTTGCTGATCTTCACGTCCGTGAACGGACTGGTTGTCGCCTTGGGGGCAGGCTTGTCCTTCGCGGCCCACAGGAAGGTCATCGCCTGTGCACGGGTGACGGTATCATTGGGACAGAAGTGCGTTTCATCCATACCGGCCGTCACCTGATAGGGCGTATGCGTAAAGGCCCAGTCAATGGCCTCATGCTCCGGCGTTCCGTAGGGGGGCATATCCACAAACTGCGCACAGGGGCAGGCGTGCGTGGAGGTGCCAACTCTGGCGAGGAAGATCTTGGAAGCAAGCTCCTTGCCGGAAGCGTCCAGCGCGACGACGCGAATCTTCACGTCCTTTCCGGCATACTTGCTGAAATCTACCTTTACGGAATACGGCGCCTTTGCTGCCGTTCCAACGGAGGTTCCGTTGATTTCATAGCGAAGCTTCTTGACCTTGGTGTCATCGCCGTACTTGACGTAGGCGCAGAGCTCCTGCTTGGTGCAGGTCAGGGGCTTGGTTTCGTTCAGCGTCTCGAAGGGAACGTAACAGTACTCGGACGAAGCGGTTGGCGAGGAGATGAACTGGTCGTCCGCAATGGCCTCGTTGTAGGCGTTGATGGTCTGCGGATAGGTGGTCAGGACGTAGTAGGTATTCTTATTCGGATTGTCCAGATTGAAGTACACGGCATACTTCATATTGGGATAGCGCATCGGCAGATAGGTGTAGAAATCCTGAAGCTGGGCGGCGGCCTGATCGGCTTCCTCGGTCTTTTTGATTCGATCGTGGTTAGAGGCCGCGCCCTCGGCAATGAGGATCGGCTTCTTATAGCCGTAGTGGTTATAGAGGAAATCAATCTGCTGGCTCCAGCGGGCGGTCGAGATCCCGTTGCCCAGCACGTCGTAGCCCGCGCTGACCTGGGCGGCGGAATAATAGTAGGTGCTGACGTAGCTGGAAACGCCAACGTAATCCACATACTCGTCGCCGGGATAATAGTCGTCCACGTTGTTCATCGGCCAGAAATTCGGCGCCCAGATCATGGGAACCTCGGGCGCATACTGGCGCATGATCTTCGCAAAGCGGATGAATTCCTTCTTGTAGGTCTCCCCGTCCGTATACCACGGGGTTCCGGACTCGTTCATCTCATTGGCATAACGAACCATCACCTTTTTGCCGCTGGAATGCACGGCCTTTGCAAAGCTGACGATGGCATCGTTTTTGATCTTTCCAAAGTCGCTGCCCGGCTCGACGGCAAGCTCGACAACCACGTCATCGGGAACGCCGGAAAGCTTCTGCTGAACGTTTGCCGTCAGGAATGGGAAATAGATCAGCCACATTCCGGGCGTCTTCGCCACTTGCGCGGCAAACTGATTGGAGGAACCGTTGAAATACTGGGTCGTGTAGCCGAGAACGATCCCGCGCGTCGGCTCGTAGTTGACTCCGTGCGACTTCTCCTGCGAGTAGGCAAGCTCCTTGGTATGCAGATACAGAGAAATCTCCGTGCGAATGCTCTTGGCGCACTCGTAGTTGATGATTTGCGTCTGTACGTCGAATTTTCCGGCAAAGCAGGCCGCACGCCCATAGGCAGCTGCGGCGCGGTTATAATCGCCGGTGCGGGCGTAGCAGACGGCAAGCTTAGAGAATAATTGCACCGAGTTTCTGTCGCTCGTGGAGAAGCCGGGAATGCACTTCACAAACAGCGGAATGGCTTCGCTGTATTTCTTGGCGTTGTATTTTGAGACGGCATTGCTCCAGATTCCCCACACGTCGCCCGAGGAGGTTCCGTGGATGTAACGAATCATCTCGCTGTCGGCTTGCTGGCTGAGAATGGTGAGTTTGCTTCCTGAAATCTGATAGTAGCCGCCAAGGGCGACGATCAGTTCCTTGGCCGGTGCGTAAAGCACACCGGAGGTCACCTTTGCCGCAGTGGAAAGCTTGACAACGTTGCCGTTGACAATCATCTCACTCCCCGCCTTCAGGCGCACCTCCTTGGTGCCCATTTGCAGCAGAAACTCGCCGGTCTTGCTGTCGGTGAGTCGATCCGCGCCGAAATACTCTGCCGTGCGATCAACCGGGAGCATCAGAATCCCACTTCCGGTTTGATAAGGCTTGCCGCTTGCAGAATTGTAGGGCACAGCGGACCCGTCAATCGTAACGGAAAGATCTGCCGCAGACGTTTGCAGGCAGCACACGGGGAGCAACATGGTCAGGATCAGCAGGAAACTTAAAAGCTTTTTCATCACAATCTCTCCTTCTTGTTTCTCATTCGGTGACGGTTCTTCTGACGGCGGAACAGGCCGTTGGAACGAAACATGGGACTCCGGCCCGTCCCAAAGCACCGCAAGCGCGGAGCGGTGCTGCGAGATTGTTTGCGGTGAACTTTCCACCGTGGGGAGTCATGCAAGCAGAATGGCCTCCAGCTCCTCACAGGTTTGAACGATTTGCGCGACGCCTGCGGTTGCAAGCTCACCGGGAGCCGCATAGCCCCAAGCGACGCCGATACAGTCGATGCCGCACTTGGCAGCCCCGGCGGCGTCGTACTTTGTATCGCCCACAAGGACGGTAGACTCCGGCGATGCGGCGCACTGCTCCATTGCCCGCCGAACGACCTGCCATTTCGGGTCGTCGCCCTTCCCGGGGTTGCTCCCCACCACGACGTCAAACCGATCCTCCAGCCTGAACTGCCTGAGCAAAAACTCCGCCATGGTCTGCGGCTTTGAGGTCGCCACGCCAAGCGTCAGCCCGGCGGCGCGCAGACGGGTCAGAAGCTCTCCCACGCCCGGAAAGGGGGCGCTCTCATAAATGCCTACCGGTACATACCGCTCCCGATAATCCGCGACAAGTTCCTCTGCAAGCGCCTGATCAACGCCGTAGACCTCCATGAACTTTTCCACCAGCGGCGGCCCTGCAAAACCGCGCAGTGCGGAGAGCGGCGCGTCCATTCCATGCTTCTGCAGGGCGTATTGGACGCATTTTGTAATGCCCTCTATCGTGTCAAAGAGGGTTCCGTCAAAATCAAACAGGACCGTGCAGATCATCCCTCTCCCCCTTTCTCTTCGGCGGAAAGCGCATCCAGAAGGCGTTTTTCCCGGTTATGACAGGTGAAGAGAAGGATTTGCCGGGATTTGCTCATCTCACGCAGCGTTTTCAACGCAAGTTCCGCGCGCTTGTCGTCAAAGTAAACCAGCACGTCGTCGAGAACAATGGGCGCGTCGGGCAGGAGCAGGTCGCAAATCGCAAGCCGCAGCGCCAAATAGAGCTGATCAACCGTCCCGCCGCTGAGATAGCCAATCGAGCGAAACACAGCGCTGTTCGCCGGGTGAACCGTAATGTGGAGCTCGCGGTCCAACTGCACACGATCATACCGTCCGCCGGTAAGATGCTGGAAATACGCCCCGGTTTTCTGACAGAGCAGCGGGGAAAACCGTGCGCGAAGGGACTCGTCTGCATCCGCCAGCACCTTTCTGGCCAACTGCAGCGTGCGAAGCCGCTCCTCCAGCTGTTGAATCTCCTGCTTCAGACGGTCCTCCTCCGCCCGAAGGGAAAGGAAATCTCCCATCTGACCGATTGCGCCGGACAGCTGATTGGCCTCTGAGGTCAGCGCCTCGATCCGTTGCTCCAGCGCCTGCATCTGTTCTGCCTCGTCCTCCCGGCTGTAATCCGCATAACGTTCCGCGTCGACGCTGGCCGCCGTCGCCGTGCCGAGGGCGAACCGCAGATCCTCCAGTTGCTGCGCGCGCTGCTCCTCCAAAAGCTTTGCCTTTTCCAGCGCCATTCGAGACTGTGCCGCCTCCTGAAACAGGACGTTTGCCTTTTCCGCGCTGCCGCAGCCTGGCATCAAAGCCTCGATCCTTGCAAAAAGATCGTCTCTGCGCTCTGCCAGCGCCTCCATACGTGCGCGGTTTTCATCGCTGCTCAGCGTCAGCTCGGACTCCTCCACGGCGCGGATGTAGGCAATTCCACGCTGTACTACGCCCTTGACGGTTTTTGTATCGTACTCCTTTAGAACTGCTCTGGCCCGATTCTGGGCCGCAAAATACTCATCCATACGCCGGTTACCGCCGATCCGCTGGAACATCCAGCCGGCCAAACTCCCCAACGCAAGGGCGGCGCCGACACAAGCCAAAACCAGCACCGGTATCACCGCGCCGACAATTGCGAGCACCAAGCCCGCCACAAGCGGAATCAGCCAGAACAGCGGAAGGCTGCGGATAGGCCGCCGGGCATTGAGCGCCTGCTGTACCGCTGCGGCGTCGTCTGCGGTTTTATCATGGGCCTGCTGTGCGCTCATCCGTCCGAAGACCGGGTCGGGCGCGGGAAGATCGCCCCCCGAAATCTGAAGACCATCCTCCAACGCAATCCGTTGCAAATCGTTTTGAAGCTGTTGCAGCTCTGCCTGCAGGGACTGAAGACTCTGCTCATCCGGCAGCTCGGCACAAACGGCCTCCCAGCCCAGCCGATCCTCCACGGCAGCGTCCAGCGCGGCCTGCGCTGTCAGCAATCTTCCGTGCTTTTCATTCTCCTCCAGCGCATCAAGGCCCGCAAGGATTCTCCTGCGCTCCTCCAGCTCAAGCTTGCATTGATGCAGCTCCTGCTCCAGCTCAGAGAGCCTGCGGCTGTGCGCAGCAATCTCCGCAAGCCGTCCCTCTGTCCGACTCAAAGCCTGCTTTGCGCGTGGAAGAGAACCCGAGGGAACGTTCCGAATTGCGTTCTGCAGCTTTTTCAGCTTTTCGTCGATCTCTGCATAGGCGTAGTCCTCTCGTCCGGCCGTTACAAGGCCGCTGAGCCGCTTTTCCAGATTCGCATCGGCGGAGACGGGAATCTGCTTCTGCATCAGGTAACCGCTGCGGGCATAAACCGCAGCCTCCACGCCGAGCAGGGTCTGTCCGCAGGTCTTGCCAGTGAGCGATTCCAGCGCGGTCCCGGTGTCACTGTCCCAAGCTCGGAAATCCCCCATGGGGGCCGTGCGGGAGCTGCGTTCGAGCGTAATCCGCCTTTCCGCGGTAAGGATCTCCATACTTCCCTGCATCGCCTGACCGCTCCATGGTTGGAAGCGAACCTTGTCCGGCAGCTTTCCGGCCTTCGCGCGTTCTCTGGTTTCCACGCCGTAGAGCATTGCCATCAAAAAGGCCATCCACGTGGTTTTTCCGGCCTCGTTGCTGCCCTCGATCACGTTCAGGCCCGGCTTCAGCTCCAACGTTTGATCCTCCAATTTTCCAAAGGTGCCACGCATCCACTGAATCTTCATCGAGCAGTTACCTCCCGTCCCTCCATCAGATCCAAGCCCAGCCTTGCGGCGTTGGCCGCCAGACGGCGCTCCGCCGGATCAGTGGTCTCGTCATAGAGTGCTTTGAGCTTGCGAAGATACTCCCCCTTGAGCGAATCATCCTCCGCGCACTGCCAGAGCGCAGACGGCGGAACCGTCTCGTCAATCAGCTCCAGACTGTAAAATCGTGAGGCAAGCGCCGCTTGCAGCTTCTCCAGATCGGGACGCAGGCAGGTTCCGGTCAGCGTAATGCGGTAAATATCGCGTTCCGGTTCTGTGCCGAGCGCTGCTTCGATTGCGGCTTTCGGATCGTCTCCGACCGAGACGGAAAGCGTCTGATAGACGCGCCCGCCCAGTGGGACAGGTGTGATCGAACAGTTTTTTCCTTCCAGCTTGACAAAGTACGCGCCCTTCGGCCCGGTCTCGTCGAAGCCTCTGCCCATCGCACAGCCGGGATTGCCAACCGTCGTCCGGCCGATTCGCCGCTCTCCTGCCCGGTGTACGTGGCCCAGTGCCAGATAGGACAGGCCAGAGCGTGCAATCTGCTCCTCCGAAACAGGATTGTAGGGGCTGTTCGCCTCCCCCAGCGTTCCGTGCAGCACCATCACAGAGGGCGCTCCGTTCTGCGGGGCACGGAAGTCGTCCAGCAGCCCTGTCTGACGTGCCTCAAGAAAGGCCGCCCCGCAGACGTTCACGCCAAGTTCCTCCAGAAAAACCGTCTCAACTGTTCTGGAGCGGAAGATATGGACGTTCTCCGGCCAGTCCAAAGTAGCATATACGGAGGAAGGTGAATAGGGATCGTGATTGCCCGGCGCAATAAAGACGCGGGCACGCACCCGCCCCAGCTCCTGCCGAAGCAGGTCGGCAGTCTGGCGGTAGACGTGCTCGGAGTCAAAAAGGTCCCCCGCCAAAAGAAGAATCTCACAGTTCAGCCGTTCGCACTCCTGCGTCAAACGCCGAACCATCTGCCGCTGTTCCTCGCGCCGCTGGGCAGCCTGCTCGGGCGCCAAGGCTGCGAAGGGACTGTCCAGATGGAGGTCAGCCGCATGAAAAATCCGTATCATAGCGCATAATCCTTTCTGTCTTGATGCAGCGCCCCGTCCGGCTGTCGAGCGTGAACAGCACGCCCTCAAGCTTGCAGGGACCGGGAGCCGTTTCATAGCGTGAGCTCAGCCCGCCCCGGAAGGTCGTGATGGACTGGTCGATCCGAACGCCAAGGACGGAACGAATCGAGCCGGTCATTCCCAGATCCGTCACGTATCCGGTTCCCTGCGGCAGAATCTGATCGTCGGCCGTGGGAACGTGGGTATGCGTCCCCCAGAGGGCGGAGATTTTCCCATCCAGATGCCAGCCCATGGCCAGCTTCTCGGAAGTCGCCTCCGCGTGAAAATCCACAAGCACCAGCTTGGTCTCCACGGTCTTGAGCAGACGCTCCGCCAGCAAAAACGGGTTGTCCGGGCCAAAGTTCATGCCGCATCTGCCGATCAGGTCCATCACGGTCACCGGGCCTGCCTTTGTGTCGTAGACGCCAAGTCCCCGTCCGGGAAAGAGCGGCGAATCATTGGCGGGGCGCAGTAGGTAGGGGCAGTCGTCGAGATAGGCCGCGATCTCACGCCGGTTGTAGCTGTGATTGCCAAGTGTAATCACGTCCGCGCCGGAATGCAAAATGGAATCCGCCTGTTTGGGCGTGATTCCCACACCGGAGGCGTTCTCCCCGTTGACCACGCAGAAGTCCACGCCGAATTCTCGCCGCAGCGGGCGCAGCGTCTTTGCCAGCCACTGAAGTCCCGCGGTGCCGCAAACGTCACCAACCGCCAGCACACGAAATTCCATACAAAAATCCTCCCGGAAATTCCGATTCTATTACATAGATTATACAAGGTATACCGACAAAATGCAACGTTTTTTTATGTTTGACCACACGAACAGAAATCGGTAAAAAAAGCAAAAACAGATATTGAAATTCCGGTTCAAATCGAATATAATATACAAAATAGACAACTCGACCGAAAGAAACCGGTCGGGAAAGGAAGGTTGAAACATGGGGCAGGTTCTTGCCATAACCTCCGGAAAGGGCGGCACCGGAAAGACCACGCTGTGTGCTGCCATTGCCTCCTGCCTTGCTGCCGAGGAATATCGGGTGCTGTGCATTGACGCGGATATGGGGCTGAGGAATCTGGATATTTCTCTTGGGATGGCGGAGCTTGCGCCGCTCTCCTTTGCCGACGTGCTGTTCGATCGTTACAGTCTCAGCGAGGCGACGCCGCACCCGGAGATTCCCAATCTCTTTTTACTCTCTGCACCGGTGGTAGAACAGCCCGAAACCATCCGCTTTCAGGATTTCGGCTCCCTGCTGGACACGGTTCGGGAGCATTTTGACTATTGCTTGATCGACTCCCCTGCGGGAATCGGAGACGGCTTTTATTTTGCAACCGCCTATGCTGACCGGGTCGTCCTCGTCGCAACCCCGGACCCCGCCTCTCTGCGCGATGCCGCCGGGACGGCGGATCAGCTCCGCCTGATGGGCAAGCAGGCGCTTCGTCTGGTCGTCAACCGCGTGACGCCGCGCCTGTTCCGGCGCTTGAATTGGACGGTGGACGACATTATGGACGAAACCGGCCTTTCCTTGCTCGGTGTGGTTCCGTCCGATGACCGCGTGGTGCTGGCCGCCGCTGCGAATCAAGCCCTGATCCGATACACCGATCTCGGCGCTGCCCGCGCCTGTCTGCACATTGCCCGCCGAATCACCGGGCAGCGGGTTCCGCTGCTCCGCATCCGGTAGCTTTGCGGCTCCCGAACACAAAAGGAGGCTTGAGCATGAATATTACGATTATGGCCCACGACAAGAAAAAGGAGCTCATGGTGCAGTTCTGTACCGCTTATAAGAGCATTCTGGCGAAGCACACGCTTTCCGCGACGGCCACCACGGGCCGCCTTGTGGCGGAGGCCACGGGTTTGCCCATTTCCCTGTTTCTTGCGCACAATCAGGGTGGACACCAACAGGTTGACGCCCGGATTGCCTACAATGAGATTGACATGGTTCTGATGTTTACAGACCCCAACAGCAAGGACCCGTGGGACAATCAGTATACCCTGCGGACGCTGCTGCTCTGCGACGCGCACAACGTTCCGGTGGCGACCAATCTTGCAACAGCGGAGCTTCTGATTCTGGGGCTCCAGCGCGGCGACCTTGACTGGCGTGAGCTGGTCCATCACAGACGCGTATGATGCCGCTGTATTCCGAGAAAACCGTGGAGTTCCTCTGGGATCTCCGCTTCCACAACAGTCGTGAATGGTTCCACGCGCGGAAAGAGACATTCGACGAGCTGATGCTGCGGCCCACGAAAGCGCTGGCGGACGCCTTGTACGACCATCTGGGGAAAAAATACCCGAAGCACGACTGGAATCTGCATATCTCCCGCATTTACCGGGACGCACGTCGCCTCTACGGGCGCGGGCCGATGAATGATCATCTCTGGTTTACTCTCTGGGCGGACCGTGAGGAAAGTGCGGCGCCTGCTCTCTGGTTCTCCTTTTTTCCCGAGGGCTGGGACTTCGGCATGGGCTGCTGGTCGGAAAACCGCGTCGTCATGGAGCGCTTCCGCGCCCAGCTCTCGCTGGACTGCACGGCCGCCGATAAGCTGGCGCGCCGACTGCAAAAGCAGGACGTGTTCGTGCTCGGCGGCGAAAGCTACAAGCGGCCAAAGCTCTCCACCACGCCCCTGCTCCAGCCTTGGGCGGATAAAAAATCTCTGATGCTGATCTGCCGCCGCGACCACGGCGCGTTGGACTGTTCCGATGCGCTGTTTCCCTTTGTCCGAGACGGCTTCGACTTTTTAATGCCGTACTACGAATACTTTCTGAACCTTCCCGCTTACGAGCAAGCGGAACCTACGCTGAATAACACCTGATTGGAGGAACCCCAAAATGCCAAAAGTTACGCCCCGGACGCTGTCCGGTTTTATGGAGCTTCTGCCCGCGCCGCAGCAGCAGATGGATCTTTTCCTGAACACCCTGCGGAAAACTTATTCGCTCTACGGCTTCACCTCCCTCGATACGCCGCTGGTGGAGTCCGCTGAGATTCTTCTGGCCAAGGGCGGCGGCGAAACCGAGAAGCAGATCTACCGGTTTCAAAAGGGCGACGCCGATCTTGCCCTGCGGTTTGATCTGACCGTTCCTCTGGCAAAGTACGTTGCCCTCCACGCGGGGGAGCTGGCCT
>CACXHI010000228.1 GCA_902767395.1 Oscillospiraceae bacterium | reverse complement strand
TTTTTCGGCCCTGTGATGGGTATGACGCAGCCTGCGCCGAGCGCCCCGGAGGTCACCCGCGCTTTCTTTACCGCCGCCCCGACTTCGCTTGGCTTCACGTAATACTGGTTCGGCAGATCGCTTTTCAGAATCTTCCGTACATGGCCTTCCGTCCTTCGGAAGATGCCTGCCATGACCTGGTTGCACCGCGCAGGAGTGAGGACGTTGCGCAGCCGCTCGATCTCCGCGTTCAGTTCCGACGCGTCGATTTCAAGCATAATCGGTGCCGCCATATCCTCGCCTCCTTCCGTCTTCTTCGTAGGGGCCGACGCCCCCGGCGGCCCGATTTGTCCCGCGCCGCGCCTCCGTAGGGGAGCAGCTTGCTGCTCCCGCTGTCTCTCAACAAAAAAGCCCGCCGCATTTACGGCAGGCTTGGTCTCCTCCCGCATCATGGCGGGTGAGATAAAAATGCGGCCAAGTTTCCTTGACCGCATACAGCACGGGGCGATGCCCCTAAAACGATTTTCTCTTTATCCACTTCTGGACGCTATCAAAATAACACATTGCCCTTGTCATTTCAACACATCCGGTCAAAAAAAGATCAATACTTTGTGTAGCCATCCGGTTAACTTCGGCCTTTATCGCATAGACGAGGGAGTTCAGAGGGAAACTTCCCTCTGATTTTTCGCCTCGCAAGGCGAAAAACAAATCAAATTCGTTTTTGAGGCAGCTTTGCCGCTTCAAAAACTCCTGAAGCCGAGTGAAGCGAGGCCTCGCGCCGACCAAAGCGGGCCCGCGCCCGCTGCGATAAGCGCGAGTACCCACTTAACTGTTTAGTCCCCGTCAAGGGGACTGAACAGTTACTTTTCGAGGATATACCGTTCCTGCCATTTGACCGAGGCCATGTCCGGCGCGTCCTGGATGGCCCGCACAGCCCTGTCGAACCCCCGGCGCGTCAGGTTGAGTTCCCGTCGGATCTCCGCGTCTGGTACGCCCATGACGTATTTGAGCATCACAAAGGCCCGCATGTTCCGGCTCTCGATCCCGTTCAAAACGCGCTGGGCCCTGCGCAGCGCGTGAGCGTATTCCTTGCACGCGCGGATCTGACTCTCTCCCAGCTCGTCCAGAACGGAAACGGCGTCGTCCAGTCCCTTCCGGCCCCCGCCGCCCGGCATCCCGGATAGGCTTGCCGTGATCTTCACCATCCGCTCGCGCTGCCATTCCTGCAGCTGCTCCGTGCGGTACACGCTCTGCATCACGGAGAGCACTTCCCGCAGCAGAGGGATATCCCGGTTTGCGATCTTCACGGGCTTCACCGTGCGCACAAGGCTCTGCGCTTCCGGGCCGCTGATCGTGCACAGTTCGCCGGTGGCCTCGACCGTGAATTGGTAATCCACGTACAGGCCGTAGCCGTTTGCCCGGACGGTCTGCGCGCGGCAGCGGAGGCGGATCGTGTCGCCTGCTTTGATCGCAACGCCCTCCGGCTGGCTCAGTACCAGCGCGTTTTCGCCGAAATCAATGACGGCGTATGGGTCTTCGATCCTTGCGCACTTTGCCGTCAGCACGTCCCCCGGCAAAATGCTGTCCCGGTTCTCGTAAGCCCGCCTCTGGCGGTCTTTTGTTTCCTGCTCTGTCATAACGGCTCCTCCTTTGTCACGATGCGTCGCCGATCAGTCGGAGACTGTTGGCCGCGCCCTGAATCATTTCCCTTACATCTGCCGGGATCATGGCAAGCTCCCTCTCCCTGGCTTTCCTCACGCGGTAGGAGCGCCGGAAGTTGGAGGCGACAACGCTCTGCACGGTCTCGGCGTCCATTCCGGCCCAGGCTTTGAGCTGTTCCGGGGAGCCCACCACGCGCTGCACGTCCGGCGGCAGCTTGTCAAACTCTTTCTGTGCCCCGTAAAGGCCGTTCGTACAGGCTTTGGCCACCAATGCCCATGCCTGCGTTTCGTCCAGCTCGTCAGGGGCGAGCAGCAAATCCATCTTGTCGCGGATTTGCCCGATGTTCGGGGCAAATTCCCGGTTTTCTTTCATCAGCAGCCGGACGGCGGCATAGACAAGGTTGTACTCGTCCCTCTCAAATTCGCGGATCCACAGCTCAAGCTTCAAGGCCATCTGCCTGTCGTCGAGTCGGGAAAAAGACCCGGGGTATTCCGCCTGCAGCAGGGTCATGATTCTTGCGGTTTCTTCTTCGGTCATGCTTCACGCCTCCTGTTCAAAACGTCCATGAAGGTTGTCGTGCTGCGCCCGGCGCTGCTCGCAGGCTTTTCCTCAGCGGCGGACGTGTCCGGTTCTGTCCAGCCCTTGTTCCGCAGCCACTTTTCAGCGCCCGGCATAAACCGCCCTTTCTCCGCTGCCTGCTTTGTGGCCGCGTCCAGCAGCACGTCGGCACTTACGCCGCTTTGCAGCACGCCCAGGTATTCGTAATACGCCTGCCGGATATCCCCGTATTTGACCGGAAAAGCGTTCCAGAACGCTTCAAAGCCGTCGTCTTCGTCCTCGTCCTCCTCGCGCGCGTGTTTATTTCTCGTTTCCGTTTCGGATTCGGATTGGGATTCGGATTGGATTGGATTACGGGCGCATTTGCCAGCGCCTGTTTGCGTTTTGCCGCCATCCGCTGTCATTTGACAGCAAGTGTCAGCAGGGGCCGGATATTTGCTGACTTTCGCGCGGACGCGCTGATGCCTGTCCCACGTTTTCATCTGCAAGAAGGGCTTTCCGTC
>CACXHI010000227.1 GCA_902767395.1 Oscillospiraceae bacterium | reverse complement strand
GTGCAGAACGTGTGGCACAACTGGGATCAGGATTAAGGCGAAACCGCACCCCTGATTCTGCGATCCAACTGACACGGAGGGCGGTTCCCAACGGGACGGCTCTCTGTGCTCTTTCTTGCAGGAGAGCCGCGCCGCGGCTTGGAGGGAGATTTTGAAGAAACTGGTGCTGCTTGCGCTGCTGCTCGCGCTGGTGCTGGGCGCGTGTGCCGACCCCGGCGCGCCCAAGGCATACTCGGACACGACCCCGACGCAGCGGGACGAGACGGCTGTCTCGTCGGGGCTAATCTATCTGTTTGCCGAGGGCACGGCGACGGAGCGTTTTCACGAAAAGGAGCTGGAGTTCTGGGACGAATTCTACGCCGGGGGAATGCGCGACCTGTTTTTGGAGACGTCCTATTGCAAAGCGGCGTATCTCAACGAGTGGATGCAGGCTGACAGCGACGACGTGCTCCTCCGCCTCTTTGACGACGGCATAGAGGCGGAGGAAACCGGGAGCCTGCTGGCCTTCTATCGTGCAATCAAGGAACAATACCCCGAGACCGTTTTCCACGGGACGGACGTGGGCCACGAATTCTCAAGTCTGGGGGAGCGGTATCTCTCCGAGCTTCGGGAGGCTGGACTGGAGAACTCCGAGTCCTACGCCCTTGCGAAAGAAAACAACGAGCAGGGCGTGGCATTCTATGATATCCTGAACTATGACGTCCTGATCGGCCTCGCCTATCAGGAGAACGTCATGGCGCAGAACTTTATTCGGGAATTTGAGCACAGCGGGAGCAATGGGGTCATGGGCATTTACAGTCTGCTTCATGCCGATTCTGAAAGCCTCTGCCTGTCCGGAAACGCGCCGTCGATGGCGCAGCAAATCGCCTCCCAATACGGCGGCGCGGTGCATTCGCTCCGCCTGACCGACGAGCTGACGGTCAAGGGCAAGCCCTACGCCGCCTCCTACTGCGGGGAGTATTCAGCGTCCCATCTCAATCTCGGCTTCGATACCATGGAGATCTGGCAGAGCGACGCGGCCTATGCCGATCTGTGTGACTGCCCGCGCACAGAGGTTGTTTTCCCCTCCTCCGGGTTCCGGCTTCCGCCGAAGGAGAAGACCGTTCTGATCGTGGATTTCACCTCGGCAGAGGGAACCCGGCGCTGGTACTTCCTCTCCGACGGCATCGCGGAAAACGGACAGGCCGTGATGGTACAGATTCTCCCGGATTGATAAGAAAAAGCTGCATTTCACTTGATTGGGAATGCGGCTTTTTCAGGAAAAATGTTCCGCAAGATCGTAGATCAACCGCTCCGTTTTTTCCCAGCCGAGGCAGGCGTCGGTGATGGACTGGCCGAAGACGGTGCCGCCGGGGCGCTGGCAGCCGTCCTCCAGATAGCTCTCGACCAGAAAACCCTTGACGAGCTGGGCAATCTCCCCGTCCCGACGGCGGCTTTCCAGCACGTCCCGAATGACCTCCGGCTGGCGAAACGGGTCCTTGCCCGAGTTGGCGTGGTTCGTGTCGATGATGACGGCGGGATTCCGGGCGTCGGAGGCTAGGTAGAGGGCAGCCAGCCGCTGCAGGCTCTCATACTGATAGTTCGGCAGGGTACCGCCGGCCTCGGTCTGCCGTCCCCGCAGAACCGCGTGGGCCAGGGGATTGCCCGGCGAGTGGACGGCCCAGCCCCGATAGATGAAGCTGTGCTTTCTCTGGGCGGCGTGGATCGCGTTCATCATCACCCGCAGGTCGCCGTGGGTGGGATTTTTCATCCCCACGGGAATGCCGAGGCCGGAGGCGGTCAGCCGGTGCTGTTGATCCTCTACCGAGCGGGCGCCGACTGTCACATAGGCCAAAAGATCGTCCAGATAGCGGTGGTTTTCCGGGTAGAGCATCTCGTCGGCGCAGGTGAAGCCCGTCTCCCGCAGGGCCCGCAGATGGAGCGAACGCACTGCGATGATCCCCTGAAAGGGATCGGGCCGTCCCGCCGCATCCGGCTGGTGAACAAGGCCCATGTAGCCCTCGCCGGTGGTGCGCGGCTTGTTGGAGAACACGCGGGGGACAATGAAAATCTGCGCCCGCACTTCCTCCTGCACCCGCCGCAGCCGTTCCAGATAGGTCAGCACGCTGTCCGCCCTGTCCGCCGAGCAGGGGCCGATGAGCAGCAGACAGCGCCGGTCCCGGCCCTCAAAGATGTCGCGCAGCGTGCGTGCGCGTTCCTCCACAATCGGCGCCAGCTCCGAGGTGACGGGAAAGCGCTGCTTGGTCTCCAGCGGAATTGTCAGCTTACGTTCAAATTCCAGGTCCATCTTCAATTGCCGTTTCCTCCACCCGCTCGATCAAGATTCCGAGGCCAAGCAGCACGTCGAAAAAGCCGGGCCAGCTCTTGGCCACAGCCTCTGCGTGCCGCAGCTCCCCGCCCACCAGCGTCAGCAGGACGGTCAGCGCCATGGCAATGCGGTGGTCGTTGTGGCTGTCCAACGGCTGGGTCGGCGTTCGCAGGGTTCCGTCCTCCACCCAGATGTGATCCGCCTCCGGGACTGCCTGAATGCCAAACTTTTCCAGCTCCTGCGCCATGACCGTGCCGCGGTCGGATTCCTTGTATTGCAGGCGGGTTGTTCCCTGTATTATCGCGCCGTGCGCGGCTGCCGCCATTGCCATCAGGATCGGGGCCAGATCAGGGCAGTTTCGCACGTCCAGCACGGGCTTTTTCTTCCGCAGGGCCTCCAGCAGTGTGCGAAAAACCTTGTCCCCCTGCGGGCTCAGCGCGTCCAAGCCCTGCACCTGCACGTTCCCACCCAGAAAATTCAGCGCCTCCAAAAAGGCCGCGTTCGACCAGTCGCCTTCCACCCGAACCGGGTGCGGGCGATATTTTTGCTTGGCGGGGATGTGAAAGCGATCCGGCCCCACACTGACGATCCGAATGCCGTAGTTGCGCAGCACCGCCAGCGTCATGTCCACGTAGGAGGCGCTCTCCGCCGGAGTCAGCAGGGTGATGCGGCTCGGCGCGTCCAGAAACGGCAGCGCATAGAGCAGACCCGTGACAAACTGGCTGCTCAAATCGCCCCGCAGGGAGAACTCGTCGGGCTTCAAGGGGCCGCGCACGGTCAGACGGTCGCGCTGGCGGTCATAGAACAGGCGCTGTCCGGCGCAGATCTGCTCGTAGATTTCCAACGGCCGCTCCAGCAGCCGCTCCGAGCCGGTGAACGTGACCGTGCGCCCGGAGAGCAGGGCCAGCGGCAGCAGAAAACGCAGCGTGCTGCCCGATTCCCGGCAGGGAAGCACCGCCCCTTCCGGCACGGCGAAGGGGTCCAGCCCGCCGAGAACCGCGCCGTGCCCCGTCCGTTCGACGGAAGCGCCGAGGGCACGCAGACAGTCCAGCGTCGCCAGAACGTCCTCGGACCATTCCAGATTCTCCACCGCGCGGGGCGACTGCCCAAGGGCGGCGGCAATGAGCTGGCGGTGCGCCATGCTCTTTGACGGCGGGGCTGTCACACGGCCGACCGCCTGCGAGGGGTTCACTCGGATCTTCATAGGCTCCTCCGGTTCCATTGTGATAATAGGGTGTCCATCGCTTCCAGATAGCCCTCCAGCCCGTGTCCCGCGATGGTTGCGACGCAGGCAGAGCGGACGTAGCTGATCCGCCGGAAGGCCTCGCGCTTCGTCACGTCGGAGATATGCACCTCCACCGTCGGCAGGCCGACCGCCGCCACTGCGTCCAGCAGGGCGACGGAGGTGTGGGTGTAGGCCGCCGGGTTCAGAACGATACCGTCAAACTGCCCCCGCGCCTGCTGAATCCAATCCACAAGCACGCCCTCGTGGTTCGTCTGCCGAATCTCGACCTCGACGCCGATTTGGGCCGCGTGCTGCTTTATCAGTTGACATAAATACAAATAATCCTGTTTTCCGTAAATTTCTGGTTCCCGAAGCCCCAAAAGATTGAGGTTCGGCCCGTTCAAAACCAGAAGCTTCATTCCGATTCCCTCCTTCCGCGCCCGTTCCATTCGCGGACAATGGCGTCGGCAGCCGCCGCGGGGCTGTTCGGCGCGGAGATGGTGCAGTCTGCGGCGGCGCGGTAGAGGGGCAGACGCGCCGCGTAGAGTCGGCGGAGCTTTTCCCCAGTGTCGCCCAGCGGACGGTCTTCGGAGGGCGTAAGCGCTGCCGGCGGGCGGTCGAGGAAGTACAGCCGCCCGTTTTGCCGGAGCCGCCGCACGTTGTTCTCCCGGAGGACCGTTCCACCCCCGGTGGCGATGACCTTGGCGCCGGAGGCGGAAAGCTCGCGCACGACGGCTTCCTCCAGTGCGCGGAAATGCGCTTCTCCATGCGTGGCAAAGATCGTCGAAACGGACGCGCCGCAGCGCTGTGCGATCATTTCGTCGGTGTCCGCGAATTCCCGTCCCAACCTTTGGGCGAGCAGACGGCCCACCGTGGTCTTCCCCGCGCCGGGCATTCCGATCAGGACAAGATTCTCCCGCCCCTGCAGCAGGGAAGCGCAGAGCGCCGCGACCGCGCCCTCCGTCACCGGTGCGCCGGTGAACAGGGCGCAGGCCAGCGCAGCCTGTTGGACCAGCATCTCGATCCCGCCCCCGGCAGGGAGACCCCGTGCCTGCGCCGCCAGCACCAGACGTGTCCGCAGGGGATTGTACACGCAGTCAAAGACCCTTTCCAGCGTCGGAAAGTCCGCCGGATCGAGGGGCATCCCGTCCAAATCCGGGTGCATCCCGGCGGGGGTGCAGTTAAGCATCCAAAGCTTCCCTCCCCCCGGCGGAGCAGCTGCGCCGAAGCGCACAGCCGCTTCCTCGTATCGAAGCGCACCGGCCCGCCCTGTGCGGCTGACCCGAAAGCAGGCTGCCGCGCCGAGAGCCTTGCAGACGGCGAGGGCTGTCTGTGAGGTTCCGCCGGTGCCGAGAATCAGCGCTGTTTTTCCGGCAAGAGCCGCCGCCCCGTCTGCGGACGAAACCGGCGCTTCCGTGCGCGAGATCAGCCTGCGAAGGGCGGCTTCCATGCCGCCGAAATCCGTGTTATAGCCCCAGAGCAGGCCGTCCCGGTTGACCACGGTGTTGACCGCGCCAATGGCGGCGGCCTGTGCATCCAGCCGGTCCAAGTAGGGAATCACAGCCTGCTTGTAGGGGATCGTGACGTTCAGTCCCGCAAAGTCCCGGCGTTTTAGAAAATCCCCCAGTTCCGAGGGCGCCAGCTCGAAAAGGGAATAGTCGTACCGCCCAAAGTGGCGGTGAAGCTCCGCAGAAAAGCTGTGGCCCAGCCGTTCGCCAATCAAACCGTATTGCATCTGCCGCCTCCATCCTTCCGTCCCTGCCGTTCAGGGGCGCGGGTGCGCATCGACGGGCGCGAAAGGAGCGCCCCTACAGCGCAAAATCCGTTTTTTCCTCCCCCAACAGATCGAGCAGCACCAGCGCCGTCACGCTGTCCTGAACCGCCCGCGCACGGGGGACTATGCAGGGATCGTGCCGCCCGCCGACCTGAATCGTGGCTTCTTTCCCGGTGGAGAGATTGACTGACCGCTGCGGCGCGGAAATAGAAGGGGTTGGCTTGACAGCAGTGCGGAACAGGAGCGGCATCCCGTTGGTAATGCCCCCGTTGATCCCACCGTTGTGATTGGTCGCCGTAACGATGCGACCACCCTCCATCCGAAAGGCGTCGTTGGCCTGTGAGCCGCGCAGCGCCGCCAGTGCGAAGCCGTCCCCGAATTCCACGCCCTTCACGGCGGGAATGGAGAACAGGGCGTGGGCAAGCAGCCCCTCGGCCGTGTCAAACCACGGCGCCCCCAGACCGGCGGGCAGACCGAGCACAGCGGTTTCCAGCACGCCGCCCACGCTGTCGCCGTCCTGCGCAGCCGCCAGCACGGCGGCACGCATCTGTTCAGCCCGTGCCCCGTCCAAGACAGGAAAGGCCGCCTGCTCCAGCACAGCCAGATCCGCCGCCAAGTCCCCGAAGGGACGGTCGGCAATCCCGCCGCAGTGTGCAATATGGGTGCCGACGCGAATCCCGCGCTCTGCCAGCGCGGTCAGAAAAATCGCCCCTGCGGCAACCAGCGGCGCGGTCAAGCGCCCGGAAAAATGCCCGCCGCCCCGTGGGTCGGCATAGCCTTCGTATTTGATCCGGCCCGTGTAGTCTGCGTGACCGGGCCGGGGAGTGTTCTGCAAGTTGACATAATCTCCGCTCCGCGTCTGCGTGTTGGGGATCAAAATGCACAGCGGCGTTCCTGTCGTCCGTCCCCGATAGACCCCGCTGACGATGCGGAAGGGGTCCGGTTCCACGCGAGGCGTGCCGATTCCTGCCGCCGGGCGACGCAGGGCGAGCCGATGGCCGATTGCCCCCTCGTCCACGGGCAGACCGGGGCGAAGCCCGTCGATCACACAGCCGATTTCCGGCCCGTGGCTCTCTCCAAAAAGGGTCAGAGTGAGATTGCGTCCAAAGGTGTTGTTCATTTGGGTTCCTCTTTTCCTGCGAGGCTGTCCAGCATGGTCCGAAGCAATTCCTGCCCCGCCCTGCGGAATTGATAGGAACCGATCTCCGGCACAAAGACAATTTGAATCTCGCCGGTTGCCTGCGCCTTTTTGTCGTGGGCAGCGGCGGCAATGACCTGCTTCGGGTCAATGGCCTGCGAGTGGATTGCCGTCGGTAGCCCCAGCCGCTGCAGTACCATCCGCAGCCGCGCCCGCACCTCCGGGGCGCACATCGGCAGCATCCCCAGCCCCACGCATTCGCCGTGGAGTAGCGCGCCGTCTGCGGCTGCCTCGATCCCGTGTCCGAGCGTGTGACCGAAGTTCAGCACCCGGCGCAGGCCGTCCTCCCGCTCGTCGGCCTCGACGACCGCCTGCTTGATCCGCAGACAGGCGGCGATCACGTCCTCAATCGGGCCGTATCCCGCCGGAGCTTCCAAGCGGGCAAAGAGGGCCGCATTATGGGTCAGCCCCATCTTGACCGCCTCCGCCAGCCCGTTGACAAGCTGCCGCCGGGGCAGGGTTTCCAACACGTCCGGGTCGATCAGCACGGCGCTGGGCGGCGCGAACGCGCCGACGGCGTTTTTGGTTCCGCAGAGGTTGATTGCGGTCTTTCCTCCAATCGAGGAATCCACCATCGAGAGCGTGGTGGTGGGGCAGTTGTACCAGTCGATGCCCCGCTGGTAGAGGGCTGCCGCCAGCCCCGCAAGGTCGCCCACGACCCCGCCGCCCACGGCCAGCACGCAGTCGCTCCGGGTCAGTCCCGCCTGCAGCATAGCGGAAAGCAACGCCTCCAGCACGGCGGGGGACTTGCTTGCCTCTCCCTGCGGAGCGGTGTAACAGTCCACCTGTCCGCACTGGGCGGCGAGGATCTGGGCGTATGCGGACGGCACGCCCTCGTCCGTGACGAGGAAAACCCGGCGATCCAGACGGAGCAGCCTCCCGGCCTCCCGCAGCGCCCCGCGCCGCAGATAGACCGGATATGTGCCCTCCGCCGTGTGGACATTGAGAAGCGGCCTTGTGTCGCCTGTCTGCAAAAGCTCCGCCTGATAGCCCCGGGAGCAGGCCATCAGCGCTTTTTGAAAGGCGGCATAGTGGGGGCGAAGCGATGCGTCCTTGATTCGTGCGGTGTTCCGCGCCAGAATCTCGGTCTCCCGGGCCGAGTCGCGGATGGGGAGTCCGTTTGCCTGCTTGTAGGCGGCAATTTCCACCGCCGCCGTCATCCGTGCTTCAAACAGCCCCGCCAGCTCCGCGTCGATCCGGTCAATCTCTGCCCGCGCTTTGCGCAATCCGTCCATTCCCCTCGCCTCCAGTCTTCTTCATTCAGTATAGCAAATCTCCCGAGGAAATGCAAGAACTTGCGCCGCCTTGATTTTCTGTGACAGATATAAAATGAGATTAGAAAAATATATCTATGAAAAAGCAATATATACTTGACATTTAGCAATCTGTGTGCTAACGAAGATGAAACATAAGAAGCATCTTGTAAAAATGGACGAACGGCAAGTGGCAATTCAGGGAAAGGCAAACGGCATTGTGCTGGTCTTCCTGATGCTCTGTCTCATGGCCGCAGCCATTTACCGTTCAGTGACAAAAGGGGAGACCGGCTGGGAGCTGGTCGCGCTGATTGCCTGCTTCCCGGTGATGATGCTGGCGCGCCGCCTGTACGGGGATGCGGAGACCCCGCGCGACTACAGAAACCGCCCCCTGCCCACCGGAAGTACGAAGAAGGAACGCCTGAACAGAGCCCAGAGCTATGCAATCGACGGCTTGACGTTCGCTGTGCCGATGGCGCTCATCAACGTGGGACTACAGGTGATTTCGCCGCAGGACCAAGATTTCCTGCGATTTCTGAAAGGGGTGTTTCCTGCGCTGGACCGTGTGCCGCTGCTCCTCGTGACCACGCTGATTACGTTCACCATCTTCTACGCTGTGGCGTTTCTTGCACAGTATCTGGTCACAGAGCTTGTTCTGGTCAAGCAGTACAACCGACTGTTGGAGAAGCTTGACGGCGATGCGGAGGAATCGGATCTGGCAGCCCCTCAGCGCCGGAAACCGTAACTATATTTTATTGTCGATCCCTCTTGCTTTTTGTGGAAAAGTATATTATAATGCAAAAAAGCAAAAACCAAAGGGGGGAGCACCGTGGAGAAACAGACGAATCAACGCAACGAGGAAACCGCCACCGGCGCTGCGAATTCAGGCGGGCGCCGCAGCTCCGAGCATCGTCACAGCAGCGCGCACCACAGCTCCCGCCACCGTCACAGCGCCACGCATCACCACAGCGAGCATTCCGACGCCGAACCCCGCAGCGCGGAACCCCGTCCAAGCGATGAAAACCGGAGCAGCGTTCATTCGGAAAGTCATGGACGCCGCAGACAAGACCCGGAAAAACGCACGAATCGAATTCTGTGGGGTCTGGTTCTTGTGTCGGTCGCGGTGAGTCTCACGCTGATTCTGCTTGCCCTTTTTTGGCAATAGACTTTTTTGGGCGATTCCAAGCGTTTCGCCCAAGGACTTTATGATGCTTTCAGGAAGAGAGGACCCCTATGCTGAGAATTGAAAACCTGACCAAACGCTACGGAGACAAGGTTGCCGTGGACAATCTTTCCCTCCACATCGCCCCCGGCGAAATCTACGGCTTCATCGGACACAACGGAGCGGGCAAGACGACCACGCTCAAATCCGCCGTTGGCATTCTCAAATTTGACGCCGGAACCATCACGATCAACGGCGTCGATCTGAAGAAAGACCCCCTTGCCTGCAAAAAGCAGCTTGCCTACATCCCGGATAATCCGGATCTCTATGAATATATGTCCGGCATCAAGTATCTGAATTTCATTGCGGACATCTTCGGCGTCAGCGCAGAGGAGCGGTCGGCCCGCATCCGGGAGCTGGCCGACCGGCTGGAGCTGACGGCAGATCTGGCGCAGCCGATCTCCGAATACTCCCACGGCATGAAGCAGAAGCTCGCGGTCATTGCCGCATGGATTCACGAACCCAAGCTGATTCTGATGGATGAGCCCTTCGTCGGCCTCGACCCGAAGGCCTCCCACCTGCTCAAGCAGATGATGCGCGAGCACTGTGACCGCGGCGGTGCGATTTTCTTCTCCACCCACGTCCTCGAGGTGGCGGAAAAGCTCTGCGACCGGGTTGCCATCATCAAGCAGGGCAAGCTGATCCGCTCCGGCACGATGGATGAGGTGCGCGGCGACGACTCTTTGGAGGAGGTTTTCCTCGAACTGGAGGGCGAAGCATGCTGAAGGTACTCATCAAAAAACAGCTTTTGGAAATCGGCGACCGCCTGTTCCGAAGCACCAGGAAGGGCCAGCGCAAGAAGAACGGAAAACGGCACAAGGGCAAGGGAATGCTGATCTTCAGCCTCATTCTGGTGGTGTATCTTCTGGCGGTGATCGCAGCCGGGGCATGGGGCGTCTCCGGACCGCTCTTTGAGGTTGGCGTCGGCTGGCTTTTCTATCTGGTGTTCGGCGGCGCCGCCATCTTGCTTGGAACCATCGGCAGCGTGTTCAACACCTATACGACCCTCTATTTGTCGAAGGACAACGATCTTCTGCTGTCCATGCCGATTCCGCTCCGGGATGTAATCCTCTCCCGTCTGCTCGGCGTCTACATCACCGGTCTGGGCTATTCTGCCGTCTTCAGCCTGCCGACGGTGGTTGTGGGCTGGATTCGGGGCGGCGTCAGCGCGGCGACGCTGATCGGCGGCGTTCTGTGGATCCTTGTGCTCTCGCTGATCGTGTTCGGCCTGTCCTGCCTGCTGGGCTGGGTCGTGGCAAGGATCAGCCAGCGCTTGAAGAACAAGAGCTTCATCACCGTCCTGATCGGACTTGTGATGATTGGGCTGTACTACTTTGTTTACTTCAAGACGATGGGAAAGAT
>CACXHI010000226.1 GCA_902767395.1 Oscillospiraceae bacterium | reverse complement strand
GCCGCCCAAATCGGGCGTTTTTTCATTTCTCACAAGGCGCACCCTGTGCGCCGCGACCACCGCGCCGCGCTCAGTCCTCGATCAGCTCGGTCGTCCAGTTGAGCGCCTGAAGCTGTTCATCCAGTTCCCGCAGGGTCTTGGAGTTCGCGTCCACCTGCTTTTGCAGCGCGGAAACCTTGACTGTGGAGAGGATCTTGATCTCTTTCTGCGAATAGCGATCCACCTTCGCGCTGGCGGCTTCCAGAAAGCTGCGCATGACCGTCACGCGCTTTGTCAGGCAATCGCGTCGAGCCAGAAGCTCCGTCACGGTCTTGCCTTCGGTCACGGTGCGGCTGTTGGTCAGATTGATTCTTGCCATCAGCCATTCCAGCCGTTCGAGCAGGGTATCCAGCTCCGTCAAGAGCTCCTTCGGGTCCTCAGCCGGTTCCTCTCCCTCCTGCGTCTTGGCGTTGTTGTTCAGGCGGGACATTAACTGCGTCAGGCGGCGCTGAATGTCCGCGCGTTCGGATAAAGCGGTTGCAAGTTTCATGTTCAAGCCTCCCACAGATCATGGATTTGGTTTGCATAACTGATAGAACGCGACCGCAGATGCAGCCGCGACGTTGAGCGAATCCACGCCGTGCGACATGGGAATCTTCACGGTATAATCGCAGCCGGCGATGGTTCCGTCGGCAAGGCCGTCGCCCTCGGTGCCGAGCAGGATGGCAAGCTTCGGCTCAGCCAGCAGAACGGGATCGTCGATCGAAACCGTGTTCTCGCACAGCGCCATTGCTGCCGTCCGAAAGCCCATCTGCTTCAGCAGGGCCATGCCGTCTTCGGGCCATCTCCCTCGTAGGTAGGTCCACGGAATCTGGAAGACCGTTCCCATGCTGACCCGGACGCAGCGCCGGTAGAGCGCGTCGGTGCAGGCAGGCGTGAGCAGAACCGCGTCCAGATTCAGCGCGGCAGCGGAGCGGAAAATCGCTCCGAGGTTGGTCGGATTCATCACGTTCTCCAGCACCGCGATGCGCCGGGCGGCACGGCAAACGTCCTCCGGCTCCGGCAGCTTGGGCCGGCGCATGGCGCACAGCACGCCGCGCGTCAGGGGGAAGCCCGTCAGCTCCGTCAGGACGGAAAGCGGCGCGGTGTAGACCGGGAGTTCCCCGCAGCGCTCGATCAGGGACGTGGCCTGTCCCTCGATGTGCTTGCGCTCCAGCAGCAGGGAGACGGGCACGCAGCCGGCGTCCAGCGCACGGTGGATCACGTTGGGGCTCTCAGCAATAAAGAGCGCATTTTCGGGGTCCGCGCGGTTGACAAGCTGGTTTTCGGTCAGCCGGGCATAGACGTCCAGCTCCGGGGCGTGAAAGTTTGTGATTTCTATAATATTCGGCATGATTCTCTCATTCACGGGACGTCTGTCCCGATTTCCGTCGTTTCAGGTTCCTCCTCGGCGGAGGACACAGGCTCTGTCGGCTCCGTCGAAACGGGCTCGGTGGGGGCCTCCCCTTCCGAGATCACGGGCATCTCCGTGGGATCAGGAAGCGTGGCGGTTTCCTGCGTCTGCGTCGGCTCGGTCAGGGACGGGCCATTCGGGTCCTGCACAGGCGTCTCCGCCTCCGGAAAACGCTCATGATCCCACGCATAGCCGCGCATTTCCTCCGCTGAACGGAGGAGCGGCGGGTCCGGCTCCGGCTTCCGTCCGGCAGACTGGAGGTCAAAGTAGAGCCACTGTCCTTCCACCAAAAGGCGGTTCCAGTACCAACTCTCCCCTTCCAGCATCCCGCCGATGATCTCACAATTCCACCCGGCCTTCTCGCAGAGATAGCGGACCACAGAGGCCATCACGCGACTGTTACTGCTCTCTTTGGTCGCAAGGGAATAGACGGTTGCCTCCGGGTCGTTTTCGTAGCCGGAAGGAGAAACCAACTGCCGATACAGGGCATCCACCGTTTCCTGCGCCGTCTTGGCCGCGGTGATCTGGGTCTGCGTGACATCGAGGAATCTGATCGTTTGGATTTTGTGAGCCTGTAAAACAGCAGGCGTATTGTCCTTGTAGGCAAAAAGGAAATCAAGAACCCGCATCGATCCGCCATTGGAGGGGAAGACGGTCACGGAAATCTCCGGCGCTTCCACGACCTGATCGGGATTTTGCAGGATATAGTCGTCCAGCATGGCGGCGATATCCTTGTCCTTATAGCCGCTCACCTGTATGGTAAAGGAGCTTCTGTGCTCATTGAGTGCTTCGTAGATTTTGCTCATGGCATTTCCAAACAGGTCGGTTTGAATATTCTGTACCTCCTGCGCCGTCAGGCGGAGCTTGAAGCTCACGGACAGGACGGTATCGCTGCCGGTCTGGGTCAGCTTGTATGAAAAGCTGTCCTGATGCATGGCATAGACGTAGAGCGGGTCGTTTTCACGCATGGTCTTGATCAGGTTGTTAAGATCCTCCACGCTCAGCTCCGAGACACTGTTTTCCCCGTACTGGGGCAGAAGAATCTGTCCCTCCTCTCTCCCCTCGCAGATCATTTTCTGGATAATCAAGCAAATATCCCGGGCGCTTGCGGCCACAGGCATGGACGCCTCCTCCGGCGCTTCCGTGGTTTCCTGCGTCGTCTCCTTCACGGCAAAGGGCGCGACGTGCTCCGTCACAAAAACATATTCGTCGGACAATGCCCCCTTGCAGCCGACAAGCAGCAGGAACAGCAGCAGGATCGGAACGATACGCTTCATAGACGCCTCCTGATTACAATCCTTCGGGCTATCCCTCATTCCAGCACAATGGTGGGATGCCCGAGATCCTCATCCTTGAGCAGTGCGCCGGCGGCAGGCAGCGCCTTTGCACGGTAGCGGCTCTGATTGACGATTTCAGAGTCCGTGAGCAGAACGGCCCGATGAATCAGGGCGTTTCGTTTCAGACTCAAAACAATATTTCCGCCGGTGTCCCGGCTGTTTCTGGCGACAAGCTGGGCCGTGGAGAAAATCAGCGCGCGTCCATCGGTGGAATAGAGTACAAGCTGCGTCTCCTCTCGCAGCATGAAGGCTGCCTTGAGCGGGCTCTTATTGGAATAGGCGCCGGTGAGCTTCTTGCGGTTGGACTTGGTGGCATAGGCGGACAGATCCACCTTTGCCACCTTTCCGTTCTCAAAGGCAAAGACCATCACGCCCTGATAGTCTCCGGGCAGGCAGACCGCGCAGACGGTCTCGCCCTCGTCCATTCCCAGCTTCTGCGGCAGGTAGTCGCCCAGCACCGAGGCCTTGGCGTCCGGGAACGTGTCGAGCTTCGTCTTGTAAACCTGACAGCGGTTGGTGAACACCAGAAGCTCGGCGGCGCTGGTCGTCTCCTGCGAAAAGGCGAGCGTGTCGCCCTCCTTGAATTTCTGCTCGCCGGACATGCGCAGCGACTGCGGCGTAATCTTCTTCAGATAGCCGCCCTTGGAGACGAAAACCGTCACGGGATACTCCGGCTCCGGCGCTTCGGGAATCTGTTCATAGATTTCATGGTCATAGACCAGACCTGTGCGGCGCTCGACGCCGTACTTCCGACTGACCTCGTCCAGTTCCTTGACAATGATCGACTTCACCCGCGCGTCGGACTTCAATATTTTCTCCAGATCCTCAATGGCCTTTTCCAACTCTTCCGTCTCGGCGGTTTTTTTCAGAATGTATTCCTGATTGATGTTCCGCAGCTTGATCTCCGCCACAAAATTTGCCTGAAGCTCGTCGATACCGAAGCCGATCATCAGGTTGGGGATCACCTCCGCGTCAGACTCGGTGCCGCGGATGATGGCAATGGCCTTGTCGATATCCAGCAGAATGCGGGCCAGACCCTGCAGCAGATGCAGGCGCTCCTTTTTCCGCTGGAGCTGGAAGAAGGTTCTGCGGCGGACGCCCTCGGTGCGCCACGCCACCCACTCCTCCAGAATCTCCCGCACGCCGAGTACGCGGGGCATTCCGGCGATCAGAATATTAAAGTTGCAGGGAAAGCTGTCCTCCAGCGGGGTCATGCGGAAAAGCTTCTGCATCAGCTTGTCCGGGTCGGTCCCCCGCTTGAGATCCACGGTCAGCTTCAGTCCGGACAGATCCGTTTCATCACGCATATCGTTGATCTCGCGGATCTTGCCGCTCCCAATCAGCTCCGAGACCTTGTCGATGACGGTCTCAATGGCGGCCGTGTAGGGAATCTCGGAAATCTCGATGAGATTCTGCTCCTTCACATAGGTCCAGCGGGCGCGAACCTTGAATGAGCCGCGGCCCGTATTGTAAATGGCGGCCATTTCCGCCGGCTGATAGAGAATCTCGCCGCCGGTAGGAAAATCCGGCGCAGGAAGGGTTTCCAGCAGGTCGCAGTCGGGATTGCGGATCAGGGCCTTCGTCGTCTCGCAGACCTCACGGAGATTGAAGCCGCAAATATTACTCGCCATGCCGGCGGCAATGCCGGAATTATTGGACACCAGCACATTCGGGAACGTCGTCGGCAGGAGGTTCGGCTCCTGCATCGTGCCGTCATAGTTGTCCACCAGATCCACCGTGTCCAGCTCAATGTCCCGGAACAGCTCCGCCGCGATGGGCTCCAGCTTTGCCTCGGTATAGCGCGGCGCCGCATAGGCCATATCGCGCGAATAGACCTTGCCGAAATTGCCCTTGGAGTCCACAAAGGGATGGAGCAGCGCCCCGTTGCCGCGGCTCAGGCGTACCATCGTCTCATAGATCGCGGCGTCGCCATGGGGGTTGAGCTTCATGGTCTGGCCGACGATGTTCGCGCTCTTGGTGCGCCCGCCG
>CACXHI010000225.1 GCA_902767395.1 Oscillospiraceae bacterium | reverse complement strand
TGTGATGGTGCTCTGCTATATCTTGCGCTCTTTTCTACAGTTCGTAATCGCCTACTGGGGACATACCTTCGGCATTCGCGTGGAGGCGGACATTCGGCGCGACCTGTTCAGTCATCTCCAGAGCCTGAGCTTTAGCTTCTACGACAACAACCGCACCGGTCAGTTGATGAGCCGTCTGACGACGGATCTGTTTGAGATTACGGAGCTCGCCCACCACGGCCCCGAGGATCTGTTCACCTCCATCTTTACCGTAATCGGCGCCATGATTATCATGTTTACCGTGCAGTGGAAGCTCGCGCTTGTGGTCTGTCTGATGTTCCCGATCTGTCTGTCAGTTGTGATCGTTCGGCGTCAGCGCATGAGCAAGGTCTCCAAAATGGTCAAGCAGCGCACCGCAGGGATCAACGCGGATATCGAATCCTCACTCTCCGGCTTCCGAACCTCAAAGGCCTTTGCCAACGAGGATGCGGAGTACGAAAAGTTCAGTCACTCCAATGAACGATTCAAAACCTCCAAGCGGGAATTCCACTGGGAGATGGGAATCTTCCATGCCTCAATGGAATTCTTTACTTCGATTCTGCACGTCGTCGTCATTTCCGTGGGTGGATATCTGATTATGAAGGATCAGATGGACTACCGGGATATCATCACCTTTTCGCTTTACATTGCCTCCTTTGTCAACCCGATTCGCAAAATGGCAACCCTGTCCGAAATGCTGGCCAACGGCTTCGCTGGACTCAATCGCTTTGCCGAAATCATGCGCACCGAGCCTTCTATCCAGGATGCGCCAGATGCGGAGGTTCTGGAAACTGTCCGTGGCAACATCCGCCTTGAGCACGTGGATTTTGCCTATAAGGAGGAGCTTCCCGTGCTCAGGGACGTGAATCTTGATATTCACGCAGGCGAGACGATTGCCGTGGTCGGCCCGTCCGGCGGCGGAAAAACCACACTCTGCCAGTTGATTCCGCGCTTCTACGAAACCACGGGCGGAACAATTACGATTGACGGAAAGAACATTCGCAGCGTGACCCAGCGCTCTTTGCGCGCAAATATCGGAATTGTCCAACAGGACGTGTTTCTCTTTGCCGATACGGTTCTGGAAAACATCCGATACGGCAGGCCTGACGCAACGAAAGCAGAGGTCATTGAGGCTGCCAAGCGCGCCGAAATCTATGACGACATTATGGAAATGCCGGAAGGCTTCGATACATACGTCGGAGAGCGCGGGATTCTGCTCTCCGGCGGACAGAAGCAGCGAATCTCGATTGCGCGAATCTTCCTGAAAAATCCGCCTGTTCTGATTCTGGATGAAGCAACTTCAGCGCTTGACAGCATCACCGAGTCAAAAATCCAAAAAGCGTTTGACGCGCTCGCAAAGGGCAGAACCACGCTGATTATTGCGCACCGTCTGTCCACGATCCACGCTGCAAACCGCGTGATCGTGATTGCAGATGGGGAGATTCGGGAACAGGGAAGCCGGGAGGAGCTTTTGGAACGAAACGGCGTCTTTGCACAGCTCTATCGCACGCAGACGCTCGTAGAGGGATGCTTCTGAAAAAGCATAAGAAACTGTTTGCTTTTTCCAATCGACTCTGCTATAATGCGACTATTAATGCTATGGAGGTGCCTATGCAACAGGCGATTCACCATTTTCAAATCATGAGCCAGCCGGTTTTCTGCAAGACCTTTGGCCACGGTAATATCAACTATACGTTCCAGATCACAACAGACAACGGAAAGCATTATATTCTCCAGAGAATTAACACCCACGTGTTCAAGCAGCCGGTCAAGCTGATGGAGAATGTGATTGCCGTCACGAAGCACATCCGCTCGAAGGTTTCCGATTCACGGCAGGTTTTGAATTTTGTCCCGGCCCTCGACGGAAAGTATTACTACTGCGATGAGCGCCGCCGTTATTGGCGTTGCTATGAGTTTGTAGACGGCTTCTGCCTTGAGGCGCCGGAAACCAATGCGGATTTCTATGAGAGCGCGGTTGCTTTCGGACGTTTTCAGGATCAGCTTTCGGATTTCCCCGCCGGAAC
>CACXHI010000224.1 GCA_902767395.1 Oscillospiraceae bacterium | reverse complement strand
CGTATCTGGGGGTGCTGATACGGAAGGCGTATTCGGTGGTGTAGTTGCCCTTCATGGCGCTTTCCGGCTGCGTGCGGCAGTATGCCTCCATCTTTGAACGACCGCCAAGGATGCCGTGGTACTCAGGATCGTCGCGCATCGCATTGATGATCTGATCGAATTCCTCCTTGAAGTCCGGCGTCTTTCTTGATTTGACCGTGTCAAACCAGGTGCTGTAAAACATACCGCCGGAGGAGCCGAAATCACCCCGTAGATAGCCGATCGCGCCGGTTATCATCTGCACCTCCTGGGACTGTGCATAAGTGTACATCCGCTCCTGTTCCGTGGCAGGGCGGAATTCTCTGATGGGATTCATATCATTCCTCCTTAATAATGGTTGGTTACATATGATTCTTATCGTTTTGTGTCAATACAGAAAATATCTTCCGAAGGGCTTGTACGCGCTTTCTGTCTTCTAAACCCTGACCGGATTCCACAGGACAATTGTTTGTTGCGTTGGGGTGCCTTCAGCCGTTTATGCGCATTTAATTTGGAAAACATGCCAAATCCAGTTGACTCGAATACGAAATACAGATAATATTTAGGTAGTAAAGCGTTTTTAAGCTGCCTGGACCAGCATGCTGACATGTCGATCCGGCAACAAAAACGACTCAGGAGGTGACGCATATGGTCCATGTGGCAATCGCGGAGGATGAGAAGGAATACATCGACACGCTGGTATCTCATATCCGCCGATATGAGCAGGAGTATTCCGTCGCCTTTGATGTGAAAGTTTTTCGCAGCGCCTTGGAGCTTGTGGAAGAATATCGGCCGGTCTATGATATTCTGTTCTTGGATATTGAGATGCCGCTGCTGGATGGGATTTCAGCCGCAAAACAAATCCGTGAAACGGATACCCATGTTATGATCATGTTCATTACGCAAATGGCCCAATACGCGATCCAAGGGTATACGGTAGATGCCATTGATTATGTTCTTAAGCCGCTGACCTATCCGGCCTTCGTCATGAAAATGAAGAAGCTGCTACAGCGTATTCCCCGAAATTCCGGACGGCAACTGATTCTGCGTACACAGGGCGGCATGCGCCGCATCTGCCCGGAGGATATCTGCTTCATCGAGACTGTCAGCCACCGGTTGGAATACCATACCATCTCCGGCAGTTTCCCGGTATGGAGCACCATGCAGGCAGCGGAAGCAGAACTCAGCGAAGAGGGATTTATCCGGTGCAACAGCTGCTATCTCATCAATCTGGCCCATCTCCACGAGGTTCAAGGTGATATCGCAATGGTTCGCGGTCACGCACTTAAGATCAGCCGCAGCAGACGCAAGGCATTTCTGGATGCACTTTTTCGCTACCAAAGAGGTGACAGATCATGAGACGATTGCTGGAAGCCATACTGAACGGCACCTATCTGTTTTTCGGAATCGGAATTCTGATCGCCACGACGCTCTTGCTGCTGCATCTGAAAAAGCGGCCTCGATGGGGCCTGTGGTATGCCCTTATGTGCGTCGTCACTTTGCTTCTCAGCATTGTTTGCGGCAGCGGAGAAAGAAAAATCGGGGTTTTGCCGGCAGCGTGCGTGTTCGTCGGGGCAATGACGCTTTTGCTGTGGATATGCTGCGATCTGTCTCCGATCGATGCACTGTACGGTGCGATCTGCGCTCATGCGGCAGAGCATCTTGCAACCATAGGCAGCGGCGTTTTTCGGCTGATCTATTTTGATTCTCTTTTGTTTGACATAAGCAATCCGGCGCACGTGGTCAGCCGCTTGGTCGTAAATCTTATTGTCTTCGCCATTCTGGATTTGATTATCTTTCGAAATCTTCCCGAGAACGGACGCTTTGAAATCAAAACATTTTATACTGTTCTGTCCGGAATCATCATTCTGGTGATTGCGGTAGCCCTCTACCGGATGACGACGCTGTATTATTCCAGAGAGCACAGCCACGTGATCATCCCCGCCTTTCTTTACAACATGCTTTGCTGCGGCTCTTTTCTGTGGTTTCAGGTCGCACAGCGAAAATACGCGCGCTCACAGGTCGCAGTAGAATTGGAGCGTGCACTGCGTCGGCAGCAGGATGCACAATACACTCTCAAAAAAGAACACATAGAGCTTATAGGTCAGAAATGTCATGATCTCAAGCATCAGATCGCAGCGCTCCATACCATCAGCAACGATGAAGAAAGAGAAGCTTCGATTCGTGAGATTGAGCAGTCGGTTATGATCTACGATGCTGCAGTACAGACCGGCAACCAGGTGCTGGACGTCATCCTGACGGAAAAAAGCCTTTATTGCGCGCAGAATAATATCACATGGACGTGTTTGGCGGATGCCGGCAACTTGGGATTTATTGACACCGTCGACTTATATGCCATGTTCGGCAACGCACTCGACAACGCAATTGAGGCCGTTCGAAAGATTGAGCAGGTTGACCGGCGTCTGATCTCCGTGACGCTGCATTCCCAATACGGGTTCGCATTTCTTCAGGTTCAGAACTATTATCAGCAGGCACCGACAATTCAGGCAGACGGACTCCCCAAAACCACAAAAGAAGACGATGGTTACCACGGTTTCGGAACGAAAAGTATTCAGCGAATCGCCCAAAAATACGGCGGTACAGTACATTTTTCTGCGGAGGACCAGATTTTTACGTTGGATATTATGATCCCGATTCCATAAGAACCAGTAATTTGCCGCCGGAAACGGCGGCAAATATTTTTTGCTGCCAATCAGGTAAAAAATACGACCGTTTAGGAAACGACCCCGCACAGCGCCGCTCCCGTCTGCTACACTGTAGTCGGACAAGCCGAGAGAGATTCGGCAATAATAACAGGAGGAACTTCTTATGAAAAAGCGGCTGTTTGTTTTGATCTTGACGTTGGCGCTGGCCCTGAGCTGCCTTCCGCTCCAGGCTATGGCGGTCAACCCCTACCTGCCCCTCTGGGAGCGTGTCCCGGATGGAGAACCGCACATTTTTGCCGATCCAGTCACCGGTGAGGACCGTGTCTATGTGTATGGCTCTCACGATGCTTCCGCCACAGCGCGTTATTGCGGCCCGGATCATGTTGTGTGGTCCGCACCCTGTGACGATCTTACCAACTGGCGGCACGAGGGCATCGCCTTCCACGTAGACCAGCTTGACGGCTTGAAGTACACCGGCGAGGACGGCACGGAGCAGACCCTGGAGATTCAGCCGGGTCATGTGCTTTACGCGCCCGATGTAACCTACAACCCCGTAACGAAAAAGTATTACATGTACGTGCACATCGCCGAGGCGGAGCCTGCTGCAATGCTCTTCGTCGCCAGCAGTGATAAGCCCGCCGGCCCCTTCACCGATCCGCATGTGGTGCTGACCACCGGCTTTGATCCCAGCGTTTATGTGGACATGGAAAACCTGGATGCAGAGGGCTATCCCGCCGTATATCTGTTTACCGGAGGCGGCGGCGTGCAGTCGGCCTGCCAGCTCAGCGGCAAGGATATGTACACGGTCATCGAAGGCACTACCAGAACCGGCGGTTCCGACGGCCTGCTGTGGGCTGAGGCGGATGAAAGCCCGAACAAGCCCACAGAGAATTACAGATACTTCTTTGAGGCCTCCTCCGTGAGAAAAATCGGCAAGTTCTATGTCCTTGTTTACTCGGGCAAAATCGGTCAAAGAGATGTCGGTACGATGGACTATGCGTACAGTACCGATCCCTTCGGCCCCTATACTTACGGCGGCTCGATTGTAGATAACCGCGGTGAAACCGTCACGAATCCATACACTGGTACCCAGAGCACTGCCTGGATGACCGGCAACAATCATGGTGGCCTGGTAGAAATCAACGGGCAGTGGTACATCTTCTATCATCGCAGACTGGACTTGCGCAAGACTGAGCGTCAGGGCATGATCGAACCGATCACGATTAAAGTCACGGAAGATCGCGTGATCATCGATCAGGTGGAGATGACCTCCCAGGGCGTGGAGACCGACGGACTCGATCCCTATGCACTCACGGACGCGGGCATTCTCGTTCACCATGTCGGCAAAACCTATGCAATGCGGCGTGTCGACACGCATACCGGCTCCATGGACGATTGGGATCCGAAGAGCACAGATCCCGCAATGGACTGGAACCCCGTGATCGGTTTGACGCACCAGACCATGATTGGCTACAAATATTTCAATTTTGCCGATGGCATCCCCGCTGGAGCAAAGCTTCGTCTGGATCTGTCGCTGAAATCCTTCTCTGCTGGAACGACGGTCAACGTCTATACGTCCGACGCCAAGACAAATTTCACTGATCCCGAGCAGCCCAGGACTCTGATCGGGAGCACTGTGATCGAAGCAGTCAACGAGCAGGAGCATACTGTTTCTTGCAGCATTGAGCATCCCGAGGTGCTGCAGGGCAAGAAGGCGATCTTCCTGGAGTTCCTCAATGAGGCAGATGCCGAGAGTACCGGCCTGCTTGAACTGAACAAGTTGCAGTTTGTGAAAGAGCTTCCTCCCTTCGAGGATGTTCAGGACGCATCCAAATTCTTCTTTGAGCCTGTCTACTGGGCCTTCAACGCAGATCCCCAGATCACCAACGGCACCGACGCGACTCACTTCAGCCCCGAGGCCTCCTGCACCAGAGGTCAGGTTGTGACCTTCCTGTGGCGCGCGGCCGGCTGTCCGGAGCCCAAAAACGCCAAGACTGCCTTTACGGACCTGAAGCCCGGCGCTTTCTATGAGAAGGCCGTGGCCTGGGCTGTGGAGCAGGGCATCACGAAGGGCACCAGCGGCACCACCTTCAGCCCGGATGCCACCTGCACCCGCGGCCAGATCGTAACCTTCCTGTATCGCTTCAAGGAGTCCCCGGTCGTGGAGAAGGCCAAGAGTCCCTTCACCGATCTCAAGCCCGGCGCTTTCTATGAGGATGCCGT
>CACXHI010000223.1 GCA_902767395.1 Oscillospiraceae bacterium | reverse complement strand
TCCAGCCGAATCATGGCCTCCTCGCTCCCGTAGACCTCCCGCGCCAAGGCCTTGCACAGCGCGGTTTTCCCTACCCCGGTCGGTCCGGTAAACAGGAGGGCGGCGCAGGGACGTCCCGGCTCTCCGAGGCCCAGCCGCCCGCGCCGGACGGCGGACGCCACGACCCGCACCGCCTCGGGCTGTCCGAAAACCAGCGCCCCGAGGCGCTCCTCCAGACCGCGGAGCGCCGTCCGCTCCCCCTCTCGGAGATGCCGAAGGGGGATCCCCGTCGCCCGCTGGAGCGTCAACGTCACTGCCTGTCGATCGACCAAGCCGCCGCTGCGGAGGGAGACGGCGGCCGCCGTCTCGTCGAGAAGATCGAGCGCCTTATCCGGGAGAAACCGATCCGCCAGATAGCGCTCGCTCAGGCTGACCGCCGCCTCCACCGCCTGAGACAGAATCCGGACGCCGTGATGTCGCTCCAGCCCCGGAACCAGCGCGCGCAGAATCTCCACACTCTGCCCCGGCGTGGCGGGCGGAACCGAGACCACCCGGAAACGGCGGGCAAGGGCGGGGTCGGCCTCGATCCTGCGGCTGTATTCCTCCCGCGTCGTTGCGCCGATGACCTGAACCCCGCCGCGTCCGAGGGCGGGCTTGAGCAGATTTGCCCCGTCAATGGAGCCCTCCGCCCCACCCGCGCCCATCAGGGTGTGCAGCTCGTCCAGAAACAGGATCACATTTCCCGCCTGAGCGGTTTCGACCAGAAGCTCCCGCACCCGCTCCTCAAATTCGCCGCGATACTTCGTCCCCGCCACCAGCGCCGCCATGTTCAGACTCCAGATTCGCTTACCCGCAAGCTGAGGCGGCACTTGTCCGCGATTGACGCGGCGGGCCAGCTCCTCGACAATGGCGGTCTTCCCCACGCCGGGAGGACCGACCAGCGCGGGGCTGTTTTTATTCCGCCGACAGAGGACGCGGATCAGCTCCGCCAGCTCCTCCTCCCGGCACAGGACCGGGTCCGCCATCAGGCGGCGATCCATCGGGACGGCAAATTGCTCCAACAAACGCATTAATCAACAACCCTTTCTTCGGCAAGCTATGGGGAGGATTTCCAGATTCCCCTAGAAGTAATCGCCTCTTCTTGAAAAAAACTCAAAATAAATTACATTTTCCCATTGCATTTTTTCAAAAACATGCTATGATAAGGATGCGATAGGCATTCACCACCGATCGAAAAAAAAGGAGGTACGATCATGGCTTATACCATTACTGACGCTTGCGTGAAGTGCGGCACCTGTGCTGACACCTGCCCTCTGGGCATCATCACCGAGGGTGATGACAAGTACGTCATCGACGCTGAGCAGTGTGTGGAGTGTGGCTCCTGCGCCGCTGCTTGCCCTGTTGAGGCCATTCAGCAGTAATGCGTGACGGAAAGGGCTTGTGCGTTGCACAGGCCCTTTTTTCATCCGTCCCCGGAGGAACGTAATGCACACAGAATATCTCAACGGCTGGCTGGCTCTGTCCCCGGAGGCGGAGGGATTCCCGCTGGGAACCGACGCCATCGTGCTAGCGGACTTTGCGGCTCCGCCCCGCGGGGCTGCTGTCTGCGACCTCTGCGCCGGGAGCGGCGCGGTGGGACTGCTGCTTTTGTCCCGCGACCCCTCCATGCGGGTGACCGCTCTGGAGCTGCGGGAGGCGGCCTGCGCCGCGATGGAGCGCACCGCCGCCGCAAATGGAATCACAGACCGTTTCTCCGTTCTGCACGGGGATCTGCGGGCAATCTGCAGTCTGCTGCCCGCCGGTTCCTTCACGCAGGTCACCTGCAACCCACCCTACTACCCCGTGGGCAGCGGATACCAGCCGGAAACTGAGGCGCAGGCCATTGCACGGACCGAGCTTTGCTGTACGCTCTCGGACGTCTGCGCGGCCGCCGCCTGGCTGCTGCGCACCGGCGGCTGCCTGTGGATGGTCCACCGACCGGAGCGGTTGACCGACCTGCTCTGCACGCTGCGCGCCCACAGTCTCGAACCGAAGCGCCTGCGGACGGTTCTCCCCAAGCCAAACGCCGCCCCTTCCCTGCTGCTCATCAAGGCCGTGCGCGGCGGCAAGCCCGGACTGGGCTGGGACGAACCGCTTGTGCTGTCCGGGCCAGACGGCGCAGGCATTCGGGAGGCGTAGATTACACTGCGTCGTTCCACTCTTCACGCATTTGGATCGAATCGGAGGCAATATGTCCGGAGTATTATATCTCGTACCCACCCCCATCGGCAATTTGGGGGATATCTCGCGGCGCTGTGCCGAAACGCTGGCGGCGGCGGACTTCATCGCAGCTGAGGACACCCGCGTTTCTCTGAAGCTGCTCAACCATCTGGAGCTCAAAAAGCCGCTGGTGAGCTACCACGAACACAACAAGAAAGAGAGCGGACCGCGGATTCTGGAGCGGCTGCTTGCGGGGGAAACCTGCGCGCTGGTGACGGACGCGGGCTGCCCCGCCATCTCCGACCCCGGCGAGGATCTGGTGCGTCTCTGCGCCGAGGCCGAGGTTCCCGTCTGTGCGCTTCCCGGCCCCTGCGCTGCCATCACCGCCCTGTCGGTTTCCGCGCTGGCAACGGGCCGCTTTGCCTTTGAGGGCTTCCTCCCCGCGCAGAAGAAGGAGCGCAGGGAGCGGCTGGAGCGCTTGAAAACTGAGGAGCGCACAATGATTTTTTACGAAGCGCCCCACCGGCTGCGCGACACGCTGGCAGAGCTTTCCGGGGCCTTCGGCCCCGAACGGCCCGCGAGCCTGTGCCGCGAGCTGACGAAGCTCCATGAGCAGATCCTGCGCCTGACGCTGGGCGGAGCCGTCGAATATTATGCGGAAAACGAACCGCGCGGGGAATACGTCTTGGTCGTCGCCGGGGCCGTGCGCGCAGCAGAGGCCGTCAGTCTGGAACAGGCGGTCACGCTGGTTCAGGGGCTGATCGCGGACGGAATGCGGACAAAGGATGCGGTGAAGCAGATTGCCGAGGAAACCTGCGTGGCGAAGAACGCCCTGTACGCCGCCGTTGTTTCCTCATAATCTCAAGAGAAGCAAGGAGCAAGGACGGTGAAAAGGAATGAAAAAGGTTCGGATCACGGTCAAACGAATCGCACGCTATGACGATCTGATGGCCGAGTATGAAAACCCCATCGAGCACGCCTGCTCGATGCAGCTCGGACAATGCTTCGTCTGCAACGGATGGGAGCGCCCGGCGGGCTTTTGCGGCAGCGCATGGGATACGGTGTCGCCCTTTGTCATGACGCTGGCGCATGGCGGAGAGGACTTCTACGACGGCTGGATGAAAAATCCGAGATCCGCCATGATCTCCTGCAACGACGGATTTCGTCCGGTCAGCTTCCTGCTGGAGACCATGGACGAGAATGCCGAAGCCCAGAGCTCCGGGTCCGCGGAAGCTGCGCGTGAGGAACCCAAGATGGAGCACACGGCCGATGAAAGAGACCTGCGGCTGCTCGAAAACGACCCGTACACGTTTTCCGTCCTGCGGCAGATCATCGGCGCGGACTGTCAACTGCTGCTGACGGATCACAAGCGTCTGATCCTCTGCTATTCCTGCCCTCCCTACCCGGTCTGGATCTGGACGCCGGACGACGCTTCCGAGGAAGAAATGGAACGTGTCTGGCAGCTTGCGGCGCGCAACCATCTGCTGGATGGGACGCACAGCTTCAATCTCAAGTACGGCCTGGCAGACTATTTTATTCGCAGATCGGCAGCGTCCGGGAAAAAGCTGACTGTTTCCGTGAACCTGTTCGCCTACGACTGTCAGAATCCCATTTCTCCGTCCGAGCAGGCAGACGGCGGACTCTATCGGTGTACGGAACAGGATGTGGAAGCGCTGGCAGAGTGGATGGATCGGTTTCACAGGGCCGTGGGAATCGACCTGCGAGACATGGCGCACTATCAGCAAAATGCGGCAGCCTTGATTCAGGCCGGCCAAGCGTTTTTCTGGAAGAACGCGGTGGGAAACACCGTCGCCTGCTGCAAGTGTGGATTGAACGGAGCTACGGCTCACATCGGTTTGGTGTACACCCGCCCGGAGTATCGGCGGAAGCATTACGCACAGAATCTGGTGTATCAGGTCACAATGCTTGCAAAGAACGCCGGATTCACGCCAATGCTGTACACCGATGCGGATTATGCGGCGTCCAACGCCTGCTATGAAAAAATCGGATACGTCCTGCGCGGAAGGCTCTGCACGCTGTCCTTTGAACACAAATCGGAGGCGTAAATGAAAAACGCAGTCCTCTACATTCACGGAAAGGGCGGCAGCGCTGCGGAGGCTGCGCACTACCGACCACTGTTCTCCGATCATGCCGTTTTTGGGTTGACCTATCAAACCTTCACACCATGGGAAACCGGGAGATACGAAAATGAAAAGCCATACGCAGCGTTTGACTTCCTAAGAGCGTTTTCCCTGCGATCACTTGAGAGGAGCATCCACATGAAAACTCTTGCCATTGACTACGGCGACGCCAGAACCGGAATTGCCGTATCCGATCTGACTGGCTCCATCGTGGGCTTTACCACGGTCATCCATAGCTGGAACCGCGAGAAAACGGTCTCCGAAATCGTCCGTTTGGTGCGCGAGCAGGGCGCGCAGCGCATCGTGATGGGCTTTCCCCGGAACATGGACGGCTCCGAGGGGCCGCGCGCCGCGCTCTACCGCGAATTTGCCGCCGATCTGGAGACCGCGCTCGGAATGCCCGTCCGCCTCTGGGACGAGCGGCGCACCACCGTGGAAGCGCACAGCATTCTCTCCGAGACCGGCTACCACGGCAAGAAACGGAAGAACACCGTGGACGCGGTGGCCGCAAGCCTCATTTTAGAGGGCTATCTCTCCTACCTCCGCCTGCACCCGGAGGAGCAGTAAGCAGATTTTCCATCTTGTACGAAACCCACCGGGCAAAACCAAGCGGTTCAGCCCAGTGGGTTTTCTCTTTGATTTCGAGCCGCCTCCGCTTCCAGCAGCCCAATCGTCAGCCAGAAAAACGGCATGATGATGACCGACGAGAAGCAAAACAGCATCGCACCGAGGAAGCAGACGAGGCCGCTGCCGAGGGCCGCTGCGGCCCGATCGGCCCGGGCCGTGACCCAGCGCTTCAGCGAAAGCGCCACCGCCGCAAGCCAGCAGAGCAGGGCAGGAAGCCCCTGACAGTAGAGGATTTGCAGCGGATAGCAGTGCGCATCGGTGATCGTCGCCCGCGCCGCAACGTTGCCGAGCTCGTCATAGCGAACAAAGGGCATGAGGCCGGATTCTCGGACCGTGTCCGGGCCAATGCCGAGGAGAAGCCGATCCGGCACCCGTTCCAGAATCTGCCGCCAGATATAGAACCGGCCGGTTCCGAAGCTGTCCTCCGCCCTGCCGTGGAGCAGGACATGGAGCTCATGGAAAAGCTGCACGGGAAGATCGAAGCTCCAGAGCACGGCGATTCCAACCGCGGTCAGAACGGCGAGGGCAAGCAGCACCCGTTTCCGCTGCCGTGCCGGGCTGAGGACGACCAGACTGACCGCCGCGCCGAACAGCAGGCCCACCAAGCCGCAGAGAACTCGCAGCCAGATCAGGATTCCGCCGCAGACCGCCGCAAGGGTCCAGAGCGGCCAAGCCGTTCGCAGCGGCTTTTTCCGCGCAGCAATCACCAGAATCGGAATGACCAGCGCAAGAAAGGCCGAAACCAGATCCACGTTTCCGATGGTACCCAAATACGCGCCGCGATAACGAACGTCGTAACCGTCGTAGAAGCTCATGTCCTTTGGGTAGAGGCCGAAGGGATTCTTGCCAAGCATCTGGAGCAGACAGAGCATGCTGAAGGCCGTCAAGGTCCAGAACAGCACGTTCCGCAGACGCAGCGTGGGTCTGCCCCAGCGGGACACCGTGAGGAAAAGCAGCACGTAGAGGCTGACGGTCAGGGCAGCCTCGTGAGCGACGGGGTCTACCCACGCCTTCTCCCCATAGGGCGAACAGGCGGCGGAAATGAGCGTCCAGAGCCAAAAGCCCAGCGCGGCAAGCTGGGCCCACGTCAGGCGGCGCGGCCTGCACCCGAATCGCCGCCACTGCACAAGCTCCAGCGTCCAGCGAACCAGACCGTAGAGCAAAAAAAGTCCCGCAAGGGCATAGAAGCACGCAGTCTTTTTTTCAGAGATTCCGCTATAGCCGGACGCTTTCTCCGCGCCCACGAACGGAATGACGAGAAGATAGACGGCAACAAAGCACCCAATCAGGAGCTCCATGGCCGCATCCATCCAGCGCAGGACCCATTCCCCACATGGCAGACGTCTGCGCATCGCATCCCCCTTCTTTCCACGCTTTTCGCAATCTTGAACCGATTCCGGCACGGTGCTTTCCCGACGTCCCCCCGAAGGACGCGCGGGCAGCGCTCGCGCCACTCCGAAAAAACGCCCTTCCGGTGGACCGGAAGGGCGCGTTTGCGCGGAGCTTTACTCCTCGGGGGAGAAATCCTCCTTGCCCACGCCGCAGAGCTCGCAGGCAAAATCTTCGGGAAGGTCTTCCCACTTCACGCCGGTCTCGTCCTCGTCGTAGACCCAGCCACAGACGTTGCACACATACTTCATCGTTGGTTCCTCCTTTCGGATTCGGGCCGTTGCCGCCCCGTTGGGCTTATTATACCATTGCTTCCGCATTTTGGCAAGGGTGATCGGAGGTTTTTCCAAAAAAAGAAATTAGGTGTTTCTTTTTTTGGAAAAATGCGCTACAATAACCTCTAAGATCATCCAACTGTGGGAGGTACAAGATGGAGCTTTGCAACGTCCATGAAATGAAGGCCCTGCTGGAGGTGAACGGATTTCACTTTTCCAAGGCCAAGGGCCAGAACTTCCTCACAGCCGCATGGGTCCCCCAACGCATTGCGGATGAGGCAGGGGTGGATCAAGCAGCGGGCGTGCTGGAGGTTGGGCCGGGGATCGGTCCGCTGACGGAACAGCTCTGCCTGCGGGCGGGGAAGGTTCTGTCAGTGGAGCTGGATCGGCGGCTTGCGCCGATTTTGGCGAAAACCGTCGGGCATTTCGACAATTTGGAGCTGCGATTTGCGGACGTGATGGAGCTGGAGCTTGCCGACACGGTGCGAGAGGCCTTCCCCGGTCTGCGCCCCATGGCCTGCGCCAACCTCCCCTACTACATCACCTCCCCCATCCTGACAAAGCTGCTGGAATCCCGGGCGTTTGACACTGTGACGGTCATGATTCAAAAGGAGGTCGCCCAGCGCATTTGCGCCGCGCCGGGAACCGGGGAGGGCAGCGCCTTTTCGGTGTTCTGCCACTGGTACGCGGAGCCGCGGATGCTGTTCGACGTGCCCCCCTCCTGCTTCCTGCCCCAGCCTAAAGTGACCTCCTCGGTCATCACGCTCAAGACCCGAACCGCCCCGCCCTGCGCGGTGTCGGACGAGGCATTATTCTTCCGCGTGGTTCGGGCCGCCTTTGCCCAGCGTCGGAAAACCCTCTCCAACGCACTGTCGGCGGGCTTCCCCGCCCTTGGCAAGGCAGGTGTGACCGCCCTTTTGACTGACTGCGGCCTCTCCCCCACAGTGCGAGGCGAGACGCTGAGGCTCGACGAATTTGCGGCAATCGCAAACGCCATCGCAAAGCAGAGGGGTGAAAGCAGCTGATTATTCGCTGTGCGCCGGGATGTTTCTTCCCTGTGCGGTGCGATTTGGAGCGTTTTTGGGCAATGTGAACCTCCGTTGCTTGCCGCAACGGGCTATTTGTGATATGCTCGGCTCAGCTTTTGAAAGGAAGGTGTGGCAAAATGCTGCAAGACAATCTCATCAAATTACGGAAGCAAAGGGGTCTGACGCAAGACGCTGTTGCGGAACGTCTCCACGTCGTTCGGCAAACCATCTCGAAGTGGGAGAAGGGTCTGTCCGTTCCCGACGCGGACGCCCTGCGCCGTCTGGCCGAGCTGTTTGAGGTTCCGGTCGGCACGCTGCTGGGAGAAACCACGCTGGAGGAGCCGACGCCCGACCGGGTGGCGGAACAGCTCTCTGCAATCAACGAACAGTTGGCCATTCGCAACCGCCGCTGGCGAAGATTCTGGAAGATTGTCGGCTGGATTCTGCTTATTCAGCTCATCGTTTTTCTGCTTCTGATCATCTCTTCGTTGGTCCTCTCCCATCATCCTGTTCCCGAAACAGCAACCAACGAGTCAATCGTTGCAACGTATGACCCGTAACCACTCGTTTCGGAGGCCGTCCCCACCGGGGCGGCCTCTACGCATTGTCCCGCAATCCCGGTCGAAAAAACCGTAGTGGCCGCTGAGCACAGCGGCCTCACCCTCCGTTTACGGAATGTGTCCGATCTATGCGACGTTCTGGCCGCTGTGGTCAGCGGCCACTACGGGATATGCTGAACGGTTACTGGCTCCTTGCATTTTTGCGGAAAACCGCTTGAAAAAAATAGTGACAAACAAAAAAACGTCGTGTATAATACCCTTGAAAGCGAGACCGCACCGCGCATGACTTCCCGAAAAAAGAAAACGCAGAAAGGAAGAGACTATGGAAAAGATTCTGGTACTGGACTTCGGCGGTCAGTACAACCAGCTCATTGCCCGGCGCGTCCGGGAACTGCACGTCTACGCCGAGATTCGCCCCTATCACAAGCTCACCCCGGCGGAACTGAAGCAGGCCGGGTACAAGGGCATCATTTTTACCGGCGGACCGAACAGCGTCTACGATCCGGCCTCGCCCCACTTTGACCCGGCTGTGCTCGAGTTGGGCATTCCCATCCTCGGCATCTGCTACGGCGACCAGCTCATGGCCTACATGGCCGGCGGAGAGGTCTGTTCGGCAGGGCAGTTTGGCGAGTACGGCAGAACCCGTCTGACTGTGGCGGAGCATCCGCTGTTCGAGGGCGTTCCCACTGAAAGCATCTGCTGGATGAGCCACATGGACTACATCAGCACGCCTCCGGCGGGCTTTACCACCATTGCACACACGGAGCACTGCCCCTGCGCCGCCATGTGCGACGACGGGCGCAGGCTCTACGGCGTGCAGTTCCATCCCGAGGTCACGCACACGGAATACGGCACGCAGATGCTTCGGAATTTCCTGTTCCCCATCTGCGGCTGCACCGGCGACTGGCGCGTGGAGGACTGGGTCGAGCGCAGCATTGCGTCCCTGCGGACAAAGCTCGCGGGAAAATCCGTTCTTCTTGCCCTCTCCGGCGGCGTGGATTCCTCGGTCGCCGCGATGCTGCTCCATCACGCCGTGGGAGAGCGTCTGACCTGCGTGTTTGTGGACCACGGTCTGCTCCGCAAGGGCGAGGCCGAGCTGGTTGAGCAGACCTTCCGGGGCCGATTTGGCGAGAAGCTGATCTGCGTCGATGCGCGGGAGCGCTTCCTGACCAAGCTTGCAGGCGTCGTCGAGCCGGAGCGGAAGCGAAAAATCATCGGAGAGGAATTCATCCGCGTCTTCGAGGCCGAGGCCAAGCGGCTCGGCAAGACCGACGTGCTGGCACAGGGCACGATTTATCCCGACGTGATTGAAAGCGGGAAGGGCGATTCCGCCGTCATTAAGAGCCACCACAACGTCGGCGGCCTGCCGGACGTGATTGCCTTTGACGAGCTGGTGGAGCCGCTGCGCGACCTGTTCAAGGACGAGGTGCGCCGCGCGGGCGAAACCCTCGGTTTGCCCCACGAAATGGTCTGGCGCCAGCCCTTCCCCGGTCCCGGTCTGGCGGTTCGCATTCTCGGCGCCATCACCGAGGAGCGCCTGCACCTTCTGCGGGAGGCGGACGCCATTTTCCGCGAGGAGATCGCCGCCGCCGCACTTCCCACCGCGCCGAGCCAGTATTTTGCCGTACTGACCGACGCCCGCTCCGTCGGCGTGATGGGCGACGCGAGAACCTACGGTTGTACCGTCGCGCTGCGCGCCGTGGACACGGACGACTTCATGACGGCAGCCTGGTCGAGACTTCCCTACGCGGTCCTTGACCGCGCCAGCAGCCGGATCACCAACGAGGTCCCCGGCATCAGCCGCGTGGTCTACGATATTTCCAGCAAGCCGCCCGCAACGGTAGAGTGGGAGTGAGCCGCGCAGAGAGCAGCAGTTATGATCGCCTTGCGGCGAGTTTACAGTGATGATTGGCTTCGCCAAGTGATGAGCTGCCTGCGGCAGCGTTGACGTTGTCGGACGACCCCAGACAATCAAAGAGACGGTTTCTTGACCGGCAAGCATCCGCGCCGATCAGGAAACCGTCTCCCTGATTTATGCCCTCTGTTTACAGACTGTGTGATCCGTTTGCTTCCAAATTACAAGGTAAAACGACCCGGTTCAATCCGATTGCCTTCGGCGTCTCTGAAAATGACTTCATACCCTTTCGGAATAATATAAACGAAGGGGGTATTGGGATCAACCTCTTCTGTCATGATTTCGTTTCCGTCGTCGATCGTAATGGAGCAAACGTTCTTCAGGTTCATAGACAGGAACACCTCATCCGCAAGCTCGGGCGATGCGTAGCAGGCAATGTGTTCCTGAATATCTCCATTGGATCCGCCGCGGCGAAAGGTAAATTCCAAATCCTTCTCGCCCTTGATATACACGAAATAATAAAAGTCAGTTTGATCATCCGCATAGATCAGGGCCGAGAACATATCGTCACTTTCGGCGCGGACCGACTGCCATGATTCGGGCGTATGATTTGATTCTCGCCATCCTTTTTCAGCCGCTTCCACAGTCTGTGAGAATCTCTCTCTGAAATGATAGACCGCAAAACCGGCAAAGATGACACATAAGATCACAGCAAAGAATACAAGTTTTCTTTTCACGATTAATGACCTCTTAATCCTACAGTTACAGACCCGGAAAGCGTTTCTGCTCTCCGGGTCTGTTCTCTTTTACCAAAGGCGTCTGCGTTACGGCTGGCTCAGAATCAATACTTGGCGGTGTTGACCTTGACGCCGGGGCCCATGGTGGCCGCGATGACGCAGGACTTGATATACTGGCCCTTGGCAGCGGCGGGCTTGGCCTTGATGACCGCGCCGATCAGGGTCGCCATGTTCTCCTCCAGCTTTTCGGGGCCGAAGGAAACCTTGCCGATGGGGCAGTGGATGATGTTGGTCTTGTCGAGACGGTACTCGATCTTACCGGCTTTG
>CACXHI010000222.1 GCA_902767395.1 Oscillospiraceae bacterium | reverse complement strand
GACGCCAGCACCGTCTACTACATCGCCTGTCTGGCCTCGGAGAAGCAAAAATACAACGCCGTGTTCAGCGCCGCCCGCCAGGCCGTGCTGAACCGCGTATGAAACCAACGCAATACCAGTATTACTTCACCGGAATCCATCCTTTTGCCATGCTTCGGGGCTCCTCCTCTTTATACCGAAGCACGCTTCGGTGGGTCGGCCCCATTTTCCCGTGTCTGAACGCGGTATCTTTTTTGTTCTACCCTTCCATGATAAGTATACAAGCTCACCTCCCATCTACAAGGATTGGTTTGTATCTCATACCCTGAATCGGCCCGAGCTTGGCCTTGCCTACTACGGCATCACCCTGATTCCCCCGGAAACCCTCGACGCATATTTGGAGATTATTTGGAAGAATCCGAAGCTCTCAGATCTTGCCGCGCTGTTGATAGAAGCAAAAGAGAAACGTGCTTTTGTGATTCACTTCGGCATATAGCAGGAAGGCGGCGCTGTCCTCCACATGCCTCGGGGCTGAACTGAACCGTTACGGCAGGGGGACGCACGGAGCAGAGCGGCCCCGTGTTCTGACCGTTGCGGTCACGAAAACGTCAAATACATGGAACCGAGGCGTCTGCGGGGCAGGCGTCTCGGTTCCTGACGTTTCCAAGGAAACCAGATAGAACAGATTTTTATTTCCATCTTTTGAAAGCGCGCGCAAGAAACAGCGTGTATCAGGGTGAAGGGCCCTCAAAAGGAGTTGATACGATGGATGACCAAAACATCATGGATCTGTATTGGGAACGCAATGCGGCTGCGATCGACCGGACTGCGGAACAATACGGAAGCTACTGCACCGCAATTGCGAGGAATATTCTGCAAAACGAGGAGGACGCCGAGGAATGCGTCAACGACACGTGGCTCGGCGCGTGGAACAGCATCCCGCCGAAGCGCCCCGAAAATTTGGGCGCCTATCTCGGAAAGCTGACCCGGAGCAAGGCCATTGACCGTTGGCGGGCGCGTCATCGGGAAAAACGGGGCGGCTGGACCGTAACGCTGGCGCTGGAGGAAATCGCGGAAGTGATTCCGTCGAACGCCAGCTTGGAGGGGGAGCTCCTGAAGCAGGAGCTGATCCAGACGATCAATCGGTTTCTGGACACCCTGCCGGAGACGGAGCGGAATGTGTTTCTTTGCCGCTACTGGTATTTTGAAGAGATCACCGACGTTTGTGAGAGATTTGGCTTCAGCCGGAACAAAACAAATTTGATGCTCCATCGTACCAGAAACAAGCTCAGAAAATTCTTGAAACAGGAGGACTTGCTATGAATGCGAAAGATTTTCTGAATGCTCTGAATGATGCCGACGATGCCTACGTCTGGCAAGCAGGGCACGCGGGGAAAACGGGCGGGTCTGTCACCGCAAGGAGGGGCCGCCGACTGGTTCTGCGCGCCCTGCTGGCGGCGGTGATCGTCATTGCGCTGGCCGCAACGGTGTATGGCATTGGGGAGCTGATCGGCATCTGGAACGACCGCTGGCTCCAAACCCCTGCTCCCGACCCGGAGCAGGTCGTCCGGGAGGCAGTTTCCCGGCAGATTGAGAAGGATTACACGATTTCCGTCACGGTGGAGGAAATTCGGGCGGATGCGGCGGAAACCCGGAAGATTTTTTCCTGGGAGCCCGACTCTGTGCTGGCCCTGCGAAGCGGCTACGGTCCCAAGCCGGCGGCCTTGGAAGGAAAACAGCTTGCCGAGGTGCAGGCGGTCTACGCCCGCTACACGGTGGTCTACGACCATACCAAGACCTTCTACCGGGACGGAACGCTGGATCAGTATTTCTACCTCGTCCAAACCGAGGATGGCAACTGGGTCATCTTCGATTCCTCCGACACGCAGGAGCTGCCGCTGAACCAGCCAGACGGCGGAGGCAGTTGCCCATGAAGCGACTGATGTGGTTGCTGCCCGTGCTGTTCGGGCTATGCGGCTGTGCGGCCATGGCTGCCGCCGCCCCGCAGACAGCGCCGGCGTCGCCTCCTGTGATCGTCATGTCCTCGCCGCCTACGACGGCGGCAAAACCCTCTGTCTCAGCGTCCGTCCCATCCACGGAACCCACGCTGCCGCAGCCTTTGCAGACGGCGCCGGGATCTTCCGTGCCGCCCTCGACGGCGTCGCCCTCGACGGAACACGAGCCTGCGCCGGACCTGCCCCGTTTCCAGATCGGGGACACGACGCCCACGTGGAGGCCGGAGCTGGCGGAGCGCTATCCGGCGGATGAAGCTTGCGACGCCGTGCTGCTGCTGGAAAAGTGGATGGCCGTGGAGGGGCTTTCCATGACCGATCTGGAGGAACGAGACTGCCGACAGCTGATTCTTGTTGTTGCCCAGCCCACGGATGGCGTGACCACGCGGACGGTCTGCTATGAACGCACGAACGAAGGCGTCTTCCGTCCAGTGGACAGGCTGGAGCATCTGCAAGGCTTCGTCGGAAAAAACGGAGTCAAGCATCACCGGCGGCGGAACACGAACACCTCCCCCGCGGGATTATGGGCAATCAGCTCGGCCTTCGGAAACGAGCCGCCGCCGGACGGCCTGAAGCTCCCGTGGAGACAGGTCACGCCCAACTCGGATTGGGTCTGCGACGAGGCCTCGCCCTATTTCAACACATGGCAGGAGCGGAACGATCCCACGCTGCTTCCGTGGAGCGACGACGTGGAGCACTTGGAGGATTACCCGACCCTGTATGCGTGGGCCTGCGTGATCGAGTTTAACCGCCCGCCCGACGTGATTCCGGATCGAGGCTGCGCTATCTTCCTGCATTGCAGCCGGGGCGGAACCGGCGGCTGTGTCGGCCTGCGCCGAGAGGATATGCTGTCCGTCCTGAACTGGCTGGACGCAGAGAAAAACCCATATATCCTGATTACCGGCGCGGGATGACGCCTGTTCCCAGTGTTGCCGCGGTTGGATGAACAGGGACTGCCCAATCAAAACGGGTGGGAGGAATTTCATTCTGTACTTGCAAAAAAACAGAGAACATGTTATGATGACCTTGCGACGCAAGTACATATTATTCGGCCTTACGTGGGAATATGTTTTTGCTATCATGGCAAAAACACATTCTCCTGTTTTCGCATCCCCACGAAGGTCGGAAACTTGTGTCGCAGCAATCGGAGTGATGTGTTTTTCGGGCATTCGCTTCGGCGGATGCCCTTTTTGCATGAAGGAGGCTGCGATATGGAGAAAGCTTACTTTGTAGATACGCTGTTTGACCTGATCAACGAAAGCAACGCGCTGGAAGCGGAATTACAGGATATCTCTGCGAACCGCGAGGGCTTGACTGTCATTATGAAGGACGGAACAGCGTTTGCCGTGACTGTGAAGGAAACGAACCCAACGTTTCCGTGAAACAAATAAACTGGTTCAGTTATAAAGGGCTCTGATGAGGGAGTCTTCCGCGACGTGAAATGGCCTCCTGTGATTTTTGGAGCCTGTCGCCGCATATCCTGTGCTCTGCGGGGTGTGATTTGCAACGCTGGACGAATCATCGCGGGACACAGTGGCCATCTTTGGCCGCTGTGCCCCGCGATTGCGCGTTTCGATTTCAGATTGATGCGCGCTGATTCTGCGGCGGGCGGCGGTGTTTCCGCCGGGTTGCCCGGCGCGGGTTCGGCATGACGCTCAGTTCCGTCCGGGGAAGCCCTTCAGCGCCTCGCGGAAGACGGACAGAACCGTTTCATCGTCGTCGAGCCGGTAGGAGCGGGAGACGACCGGCGGATCAAGCGTCAAGTCGTAATCCTCCGAATTCCACCAGATTGCGACCTTGAGCCGGGGGAAGGCGTCCAGCGCGGCGAACATATCCCGCACCCACTGGGCCTTGTCGCCGCCGATCCCGGAGCAGGAGAACTCGGTAATCATGAGCGGCTGGGAGAACCGGCTGCTCATGCGGGCATAGTAGTCCGTGTACAGCTCGGAGAAGGTCTGCCACGACTCGCTTTCGTAATAGGTGCCCGTGTTATAGGCAGTCAGGCCCACCACGTCCACATAGGCGTCGCCGGGATAGTAGACCAGCTCGTTGTTCCACACAAAGTTCGGGAAGGAAGCGCTGTTCGGGTTCCAGACCCAGATGGTATTCTCTACGCCCTCTGCCCGGAAAAAGTCATGGAGATAGCGGTAGAACGCCGTGAAGAGAGAGGCGTCTCGCCCGTAATTGAATGCACACCAGGAGCACCAGTCGCCGTTCATCTCGTTGCCCGGCCGCACAAGAACCGGCACGGTCTGCGCCGAAATGGCCTGCGCCAGCTCGCGCAGGTAATCGTCATACTGCCCGTCGAGCACGTCTAAGAGCATGGAGGTCGAAACCGTCTGCACGGTGAGCTCCGTGACCATGCCCTGCTCGGAGGCGCGGGTCAATCGCTGGCGGATCGAATCCACCCTGCAGGCGAAGTCCATATACAGAACGCTGACCGTAAAATCATAGTCGAGCGCGGCCTCCAGCGCGGGAAGCTGCGACTGCGTTTGCATCACAAGCGTGGTCTCCGTTGGCTCGAAAATGCCCCAGCTCAGTCTGGCATCCTCCCCGAACAGCTTCTCATAGACCGCGCGGGTACCAGACGCCATGGCGGAGGGGTCTGCGCCGCTGCCCAGATGCAGCTCCGGCGCGTCAGCCGTGGCGCGGTTATCCTGAATACTTCCGCACAGAAGCTCCAAAATGGCGTCCGCATCCACGCCGTCCGCATATTGCAGCAGCAGGGTGACGACCTTCTTCGATCCGCAGGAGACGTCCACGCAGACAGCGTTCGGGCAGTCGTCCGGCAGACGCGAAAGCGGTCTGCGCTTCCATGCGTTGAACGCAGCGCTGTATTTCCCGTTCGGTCCGGCCTCGCGCGTGCCGCTGTCGGTGACGGTCAGCTCGCCGCCGTTTTCCAGAGGCTTGTTGGAATAGCCAACGTATTCGCGGCTGCTTTGTTCCGTTTCCACGAACACCTGAAGCCGCCAGCCCTCCGCCGAGAAAACGGTTCGGATCGGGAACAGGGAGGTATCCGCCTCCGCCTCTGCCGGAAGCGTCAGAACGCAGCCGTTGACGTGATCCTCATAGAGAAGGCCCGCTTCCGTCGCGCCGAGGTAAAAGGGCTCGTCCAGATTGTGCCCCTGTGCGCAGGCGGTCAGGCCGACCAGTGCCAGCAGGAGCAGAAGGAGCAGGCCGCCGCGAACGGCGCGTCTGCCGCAGGGCGCTTTCACGCTTGCAAATCCGGTTGTATGGTCCATGGTATTGATCCCTCTTTCTTTGGATGATTTTCCCCGCGGCAGAAGGCTGCCCGCCGCAGTTCTTGTGTCAAAACGGTCAGGAAGCAACCGCGTTGCGCAGACGGCCGAGCAGCTCGTCCACGGTCAGATAGCGGGGAACGTAGATGCGGTAGATCCGATAGGGCGCTTCGCCGGTCACCTAGCAAGGCCCGCCCATAAACAGACCGTATTGGTAGTACTGCGCCGTGATCTCCCGGGAGAAGCCGGTGCTCCGGCCCGTGGGGTAGCACAGCACAAAGGGCTGCTTGCCGGTGATGCGCGCCAGCGCGAGCATGGAATCCCGGTGCTCCGTGTGGAGCTGGTTCTCATACAGCTCGTCGAGGTTGGCGTGGGTCACGGTGTGGCTCTGGATCGAAACCAGACCGGAATCCGACATCTCCTTGATCTGGGCCTTGGTGAGATAGTACTGCATCCCGATCTTCCCGGTAATCACGAAGATCGTGGCTTTGACGTTGTATTGCTTCAACAGGGGGAACAGATCCGTGTAGTTGTCTTCATACCCGTCGTC
>CACXHI010000221.1 GCA_902767395.1 Oscillospiraceae bacterium | reverse complement strand
GGTATCCGGCGTAGTGGAGACTGTGCATTTCTCCGACGACGTGCTTCGCCAGACGGTGCAGGAGCTTCTGAATCGGGGCAATCGCACGATCCGCACCAACGATCTCTGGGATATGGAAGAGTTGACCCTGCCTGAGGGCCTGACCGACACGCGGGATCTTTCCCTGTTCACAGGACTCACCAAGCTGACCGGGCGGAATCTGGGCGAGCTGGACTACAGCTTCCTGCGCGATTTGCCGGAGCTGCGGTATCTGGAGTTGGATAACTGCGCCGTCAGTACCGAGACGCTGACGCAGATCGGCGCCTGCCAGAAGCTGGAGGTGCTGATCCTCGCCAACTGTGGCCTGTCCAATCTCGGCCCGCTGTCCACGCTGGAGGGACTTCGGATCTTGGATCTCTCCGACAATTCCATCAGCAGCATTACCCCCCTTGCTGATCTGGCGACGCTGGACGAGCTTTATCTGGGTCACAACGCCCTGACGGTTCTGCCGAGCTTCCGTGGCTTGAAAACGCTGCGGATTCTGGATCTGTCCTACAATTCGCTGGACTACGTTGGTTCTCTTTCCGCCTGTACCACGCTCGAGCGGCTGAATCTGGAGCACAACCGCCTGACCTCGGTGAGTCCTGTCGGCGCACTCACGGAGCTGGTCTGGTTCAACGGCTCCAGCAATCAGGTGCTGGACGTCAGCGCACTGTCGGCTTGTACGAAGCTGGAGGGCTTCGTGATGACGGACAACAAGCTGACCAACGTGGATTTCCTCTCCGCCTGCGGCGGGATTCAGGAGGTTCTCATCGACTACAACGACGTAGAGGCGGTTCCTGCCTTTCAGCGGGACTGCCCGCTGGAGAGCTTCAGCGCCGCGCACAACTTCCTTGCGGACCTGAGCGGGCTGGCCGGCCTGCCCAAGCTGAGCTACGTCAATGCGGATTATAACAACATCCGGGACATCTCCGTGCTCAAGGACTGCCCTGCGCTGGCGCAGGTCAACGTCTACGGAACCTATATCCGTTCCGGCGGTGTACTGGCGGATAAGGGCGTTGTGGTAAACTTCAAGCCCGACTTCTGATCGCATCCGGTATGAACGCATACCGCGCACCGCGCATCAAAAAACGGTCCGACCGGCGCGCCGGTTGGACCGTTTTTTGACGCTCAGAGGATTTCATTCAGCTGCGGTCGGCCGTCATCCAGCCCTCCGCAAGCGCCATCACGGCATTGATGGGCAGGGCAAAGCCCAGCCCCTCCAGCGGCGTGCTGTCGCTCTCGCTGGTGGGGAGCTTGGCTGTGACCACGCCGATCACCCGTCCGGCCCCGTCAAAGAGGGGACCGCCGGAATTTCCCTTGTTGATTGCGGTGTTGATCTGGAGCATGGTGAGTGTCACGCTGCCGGTGTTGACCTGCCGCGGCCCGGCACTGACGTAGCCGGTGGTGAGCGAGAAGCTCAGCTCCCCCAGCGGGTTGCCGATTGTGCAGACAGCGTCTCCCACCTGTACGCTGTCGGAATTGCCGATCTGCGCGGCCGGAAGCCCGCTCGCGTCGATCTTGAGCAGGGCCAGATCACTGTTTGCGGTCTCCAGCCCGACCAGTCGGGCCTCGAATGCCTGTCCGTCGTTCCTTGTCACGGTAATCTTTGCCGCGCCCTCGACCACATGCGCGTTGGTGAGCAGATACCCGTCTTCCGAGATGAAAAAGCCGGTGCCAGCGCTCGCCGGGACGTAGCCCGTCTCTGTGCCGCCCGTCTGGGGAAGGGCGAGAATGCTGACGACAGTCTCCACGTTCTGCTGGTAAATTTGGGCGGCGGAGGAATCAGACGCCTGCGAGCTCGGGGGCTGGGCTGTCTGTGTGGGGGACGGGTTCTTGCCGGACAGCAGCGTCGAAACGGCAAGCCCGCCCAGCAGACCGATCAGCAGGGTCAAAACCAGCGCCACCGGAACCCACCAAAGACGCGGCTTCTTCTCCGGCGCCTTCCGTGGCGCGGGCGGAAGCTGGATGGTGATGACCTGCGCGCCGCGACCTTCCCGCGGTGCAATCACGTAGCTGCCCTGTCCGCCTGCCGTCACGGTGTAGCCCGCCGCATTCTGTACGCCCTGTGGCGCGGCGACCGCCTGCACGGTCTCTCCGTCGTGGCTTTGCACCTCGGACACGGAAGCTCCCAGCGTCTCATCCTGCACGTCGGCATACCACGGGCGGGGAACCGTGTCCGGCACGAAAAGCGGCGCGGAGTCGGTGCGCGGTTCGGGGGTAATTTGCGGTTCCGGTTCAGGAGCGGTAAACGGCTCGGGGGTGATTTGCG
>CACXHI010000220.1 GCA_902767395.1 Oscillospiraceae bacterium | reverse complement strand
GAGGTGCTGGAGCCGGCGTTGTTGGCTCTGGCGGCCATGCCGGTCTCGGTGTTGATAACGTAGATCGCGTTATCGAAGTCCTTGTAGGCATTGTAAGCCTGAGTTCCGCTCCAAGAGGTCGAGTAGTTACCGATGGCGTACAGCTTGGAGGAGTTCTGATCCCAAGCCATGCAGCCGCCCCACGCCATGTTGTACAGGCCCACGGTGCTGGAGGGATTCACGGGAGCGAGATTCTCGATCTTGCCGTCCACAACCATGTCGAGGTTGAACTTGTACAGATAGACGTAAGTGGAAGAGCCGAAGCTCATGGTGTAGAACTCACCGGCGTCGTCAATGGCGAGGCCCTTGACGTTCCGGTACTGCGCCTGAGAAGCAGAGGTCGCTTTGGGGTTGTTGATGGAGATTTCCGCAACCGCGTTCATCTCACCGGTGAGCAGATCCACGCTGTAGACCGTGTTATCGCTGCCCAGAGCGTACAGGGTGTTGTCCTTGTAGTTCAGAGCCATGTCGTAGATCGCGCTGGTAGTGTTGTCGAAGCGGCCCACGCGCTCTACCTCATCCATGGAGTTGAGGTTGGCAGCATAGAACCAGCCGTCGTCCGCCGCCATGAAGACGTAGCCATCCACATACTCGGCTGCTTCCACCGCAAAGCTGGTGGGAGCAAAGACGCTCAGGCCGTTGTACTCCTGGCTGGAGGAAACGTAGGTCAGGTTGGGCAGGTCGATCTCCAGCATACGGTTGCCGGAGCCGGGGGCTGCGTCAGCGGAGGTGAAGGCAAAGATCTTGCCGCCGTTCTCATCCTCGTTGCCCTGTCCGCCAAGCTCGACCACGAAGGTAGCCTCGTTGCCGGCGTAGTCGCCAACAAGAAGGACAACCTGATCGGGCAGGTGCTGGCCGTCAAGCTCCAGAGGAACCTCGACCTGCTCGCCCGGCTCGGACTGCTCGGGAACGACACCCACAAACTCCTTCGTGCCGGCACGGTTGGTCACGGCAACGTATGCGATGTAGGCATTGTCCTGCGCCATCAGGGTGATGTCGCCGGTGATCAGGTCGCGGAACGCGCCCTTGACCACAGGAGCGGTGTTGTCGATGGTGACGTCGTACTTGATCGCAGCGCCGTCACCGATCATGCCGGCCTCGAGGACCGCCTTGAAGGCGTCCTGAGACAGGGAACCGGTCTCGGCAACCTCGCCGTTCATCGCGGCGTAAGCCTGTGCGTAGTACTCGGGCAGTGCGTAGAAGCCAACCGTCGCCTTGTCGCCTTCGTTGAGGCCGGCGGAGGACAGCTTCTTGCCCACGGTGTAGCTTGCGGGGTTGAAGTTCTGCCAGGTGCTGCCGTTGACGTAGTAGTAGGCGCCATTCTTCAGCAGCGGGCTGACCTGCGCCACAAGAACCTTTCCGCTCTCATCCTGCACGGCGAAGCCAAGCGTAGCCAGATTGCGGATGTTCAGGTAGTTGTAGGAAGCAATGGTATCATTGCTGTTCATCGCAAGACGGTCGGCGGGGAAGGTCTCCTCGACCGTGTAGGGGTTGCCCATGTAGATACCGGAGTTTCCGTTGGCATCCTTCAGGGTCAGATAGTTGATCTTGTTGGTGGTCGCAACGTAGGGCAGCTTGCCGGTGCCGTAGGCGTCGTCGATCGCGGAGGTGCGGTCGAACATGGACGGATCGGTCCAAGAGCCGCAGAAGCCAAGGATGGGGATGGAATGGACGACGTCCATCGCGCCCTCTTCGTCGGCAACAGGATCCACGTAGGTGTAACCCTCAACGTAGAAGCCCTTGGTGAAGTAACGGGCGAGCAGCAATTCCTTGTCTGCGGAATCCAGCTCGATGGTCACGTTGACCTTGGTGGGCTCGGTGATCTCAATGGTCGGAGTCGTTGCGCTGTCGAGCAGCAGCTTGGCGTCGTAAGAGGTGATCTTGCCGTCCTTATCGACGTCGGCAGCCTTCTCGTCGAACGGAGCATCTTCCGCTTCCTCGCCGGTGACGTGGTCGAGGATGGCCTGCGCGTCGGCAGCGTCGGTGACGCCGTCCATGTTCACGTCGGCCTCGATGATGTATGCGTTCTCATAGGTCTCGCCGTTGACCTCATAGGTGGTGTTCGCACCGATGAGCATCGTGCCGGTATCCTGCAGCATCCCGTAGCCACCGTTGCCGGCGATACCCTGCGTGAAGATATCGGTGCGGAGGGTGAATTCCTTCTTGCCCTCGAGGGGGTAGACGGTGAAGGAATAGTTGTAAACGCCGTTATGCTCGGGATCGTCGCCCAGCTCCGCCTTCACCTTGCCGTCCTTGGCAGTGTCGGGGAAGAGGGAGGCGTTCTCGTCCATCAGGATGTAGGACTGCGCGGCAACCGCGTCGGCCACGTTGGCCAGACCGGAACCGACCCGGATGGTGGGCCAGTAGTCGCCGTACTCGTCATACACAGGATGCGCGGTGGACATGAGCAGAGAGTTGATCAGCTGACGCTGGGTCAGGCCGGTCTTCTCGCACAGGTCGTTCTCACGGATGTACTGGGCCAGAACGCCAGCCATACCGTTGACCTGAGGCGCAGCCATGGAGGTACCGGACATCATCTCATACTGGTCGTGGCCGCCGCCCTCGGGCGTCTTGCCGTAGACGGACCAGATGGAACCGCCAGGGGCCAGAATCTCGGGCTTCATGACCAGCGTGCCGGGCACGCCGTAGGAGGAGAAGGAGGACACCGTGACTTGATCGGAGTTCTCGGGAACCAGAACCTCGATGCCGTCCGACGCGCTCATGGTGCCGGTGTAGTACAGGACATTGCCTTCCTCATCGGTCACTTGCTCGGAGTTGGCCTTGATCGCGTTGCCGTCCGCCTGCGTGATGGAGACAGCAGGAGCGGTGTACTCATAGTCGGTCAGGTTCATGTTGATCGTGCCGGGCTGGTTGTTGATGATGACGACCGCAACCGCACCCTGCGCCACAGCAGCGTTCGCCTTGGCAAAGAAGGAGGAGGTGCCGCGGTAGCACATGGCAACCTTTCCTTCGAGAACTTCCTTGCCCAGAGCGAGGAATGCGTCGCCTTCCTGACCGACGTGCTCGTTGTCGTCCACGCCGGGGCCTTCGATCAGAACGTATTCATACTCCTTGCCGGCCAGCGTGGAAATGGGCGCATTGCCATAGCCGGAGGTCTCGTTGTAGAACACGGTCATGTCGCCATAGTGCAGCGGGCTGCCGACCTTACCGGCATTGTCCACAGAGGCAATGGCGAGGGAGTTGGTGTAGGAGCCGGGGCTGCCGCCGGTATGGAAGCTGGCGTCGTCGGCATACAGGTACGGATACTCGAGGTTCTTCGGCGTGTCGTACCACATGCCGGAGTTGCCCATGGAGATGGTGCAGACCATGCCGTTCTCTACCAGCTCGTTCATCACGCTCTCGTAGTCGTCGGAGAAGCCGAAGCCGGGAGCGGAGGAGCCGAGAGACAGGTTGGCGGAGTCACAGCCGAGCACGATGGCGTCCTCAATGGCGACCATGTAGTCGGAGGAGTAAGCGCCGCCGGCCTTGCCGAAGACCTTCATGGTGACAATCTGCGCATCGGGAGCGACGCCCAGCGTGCCGACCGCCTCAAGCGCGGGCTTGAACTCGCCGTCCACCTTGACGAAGCGGTTGGCAGCGGTGATGCCCTCGACGTGGGAGCCGTGCTCGCCCTGCTTGTCGTTCTCATGGGTGATGTCAAAGCCCTTATCGACGTAGCTGTAGCCGTAGCCGATCTTGGTGCTGACGTAAGCGTTCGCGCCGGAGCCGATGCTGGCATTCAGTTGGCCCTTGACCTCGTCGATCTTCTCGGCGGTCAGAAGGTTCAGAGAAGCAACGTAGTCCTCATAGGACATGCCCAGCGCTTCGGCCGTCTGCGCAAAAGCGTACTCAAGCGCTTCGCCGGAGAAGGACTGGTGCTCCTTGTCGATACCGGTGTCGATGATGGCGAGTCTGCTGCCCGCGCCGGTGTAGCCGGCGGCCCAAGTCAGGTTCGCGCCCGTCATGTAGGTAGCCGCGCCGTTGTTGGGCTCGTCGCCCTTCTCATCGGCCTGAGGCTCGTAGCGGTTCTCCATGAACACGCTCTTGACGCCCTCGATGCCCTTGATGGTATCGATCTGGCCGTACTGAACGTTCGCGGAGATGAAGTTTGCCGCCAGAGTCAGATTCCACTGAACGTCCAGCTTACCGCCGATCGCTTTTTCGATCTTGGCGGTCATAGCTGCCTGGTCGGCGCGGAGGCTTGCACGGTAGATCCGTGCCAGCGGGTTGTTTGTGATGCCATCGGGGCTGAAGCCGGCCGCCAGCGTGGAGGGCCGATCCAGAGCGATAGACACACGAACAACGTCCGTCAGCGCGTGATCTTCCTTGGCGATGGGTTCCTCAGACTCGGTGATCTGGCCGAGCTTGAGGGACTCCAGTTCGCTGGGGTCGATGGGGGTGAGGGTCAATTCCTCGCCCTGCTTGGCCTTGGACGGTTCCGCACTGGCCACGGGGACCAGGAAGGAGCCGAGCATGGCAAGCACAAGGGCCACCGACAGGAACCGGCGGAACAGCGATGTGTTCTTCATTGTCATGTCTCCTTTGAAAATATTTTTATATCGTCCGCTCTGTTCCCGAGAGCGGAAAATATACGGCTGGAGCGCGAAAAAAGGGCCGAATGCCCCCGAAAAAGGCTTTTCGGGGGAGATTGCGCAGAATACATAAAAACATCTTGCCCTTTTTTCGTGGCACTGTGTATTCTATCAGAAAAAATCCGCGCGGTCAAGTAGTCTGTCACAGTTTTTTAAAAAGAAATTCAAAAAAAGTTCGCGGCATTGACAATTCCCTATTTATAATTGTATAATGAATAGCTGAAAAGTGCAAACGGAGGTGACCGAGATGAACCGTGAGAGCGGGATCTTGCTGCACATTTCCTCTCTGCCCGCGAAGTACGGCATCGGCACGCTGGGTCGGGAGGCCCGGCGATTTGTGGATTTTCTGCACGCTGCCGGACAGAGCGCGTGGCAGATTCTCCCCATCGGCCCCACGGGCTACGGAGACAGCCCCTATCAGAGCAGCTCGATCTACGCGGGCAATCCCTATTTTGTGGATCTCGAAGCGCTGGTGGAGGAGGGTCTGCTTCTGCCCGAGGAGGTCGAGGGCATTGACTGGGGCAGACCGGGCCGGGTGGACTACGGCGCCCTCTATACCCACCGCTTCCCTCTGCTGGAGCGGGCTTATCAGCGGGGAAAGGCCCTGCGGCAGGCAGGCTTCGCCGCCTTCCGGCGGAAAAACCCTTGGGTCGAGGACTACGCCCTGTTTATGGCCCTGAAGCAGAAATACGGAATGCAGAGCTGGAGCCAATGGCCGGAGCCGGCCGCGCGCCGCGACCCGGCGGCGCTTGCGGGATTCCGGCAGGCACTGGCCGAGGAGATTTCCTGCTGCGCCTTCACCCAGTACCTGTTCTATGAACAGTGGGATCAGCTCGCCGCCTACGCCAAGGCGCAGGGCGTCAAGCTCATCGGGGACGTGCCCATCTACGTTCCGATGGACTCCGCCGACGTGTGGATGCACCCGGAGCTGTTCCAGCTCGACGAAGCGCGCTGTCCCACCGGCGTCGCGGGCTGTCCGCCCGACGGCTTCACCGCAGACGGTCAGCTCTGGGGCAACCCGCTCTACGACTGGCCCCGACATGAGCAGACCGGCTTCGCCTGGTGGATCTCGCGCATCCGCGCCGCTGCCCGGTGCTTCGACGTGATCCGCATCGACCATTTCCGGGGGCTGGAGAGCTATTGGGCCGTCCCCTACGGCGAGGAAACCGCACGCAACGGGCGCTGGGTCAAGGGCCCCGGCATGAAGCTGATTCGCGCTCTGCGCGAGGGAGTTCCCGGCGTGGAATTCATCGCGGAGGATCTGGGCTTTCTGACGCCCGAGGTGACGCAGCTTCTGGAGGATTCCGGCTTCCCCGGCATGAAGGTGCTGGAATTCGCCTTCTATGATCCCGACAGCGCCTATCTGCCCCACAACCACACGGTCAACTCGGTCTGCTACACCGGCACGCACGACAATCTGACGCTGGCGCAATGGCTGGCGGAGGAGTCGGCACAGACCGTCGGCAGCGCCGTGCGCTATCTGGGGCTCAACCGGGAGGAGGGCTGCGCCCGCGGAATGCTTCGGGCCGGAATGAGCTCCGTCTGCCGGCTGTTTGTGGCGCAGATGCAGGACTGGCTGGAGCTCGGCGCGGAGGCGCGGATGAACGCCCCCGGCGTGATGGGCGCACAAAACTGGAGCTGGCGGCTCACCGCAATGCCGGACGCGGCGCTGGCAGCGGAAATTTTCGAAATGACCGAACGGTACGCAAGAAAAGGGGAACAACACCATGCATGACAAGCTGACAAAACAGGACATTGCTCTGATGGAGAAGGAGCTGGAGGACCGGCGGCTGAACATCCGTCCCCAGATCATGGAGGAGGTCAAAAGAACCCGCGCCTTCGGAGATCTGAGCGAAAACTATGAATACAAGGCGGCAAAGGACGCCCAGCGGAAGAACGATTCCCGAATGCGCTATCTGGAGAACATGATCAAGACGGCGCGGATTATCGACGAGGACAGGGGCCGCCCGGGCGGCGTCAAGCTCTATGATCGGGTGACGCTCTGGCTGCCCGAGGACGAGGAGGAGATGGTGATTCAGGTGGTCTCCACCGTCCGCACCGATCCGAGCGCCGGTCTGATCTCGCTGGAGAGCCCGCTGGGGAAGGCGGTCCTCGGCGCGAAGGTCGGGGACACCGTCAGCATTCGGGTCAACGAGACCTATGCCTACGACGCCGAGGTGCGCGCCGTCGAAGCCGGACAGGACGACGGCTCCGCCCCGCTGCTGCCGTATTGATAAGGGGCTGTAAAAAAAGTCCCATAACGAAAAATGAGAAGTCGTGAAAAGCGGCTTCTCATTTTTTTGTTATGAAAAGAGATGGCT
>CACXHI010000219.1 GCA_902767395.1 Oscillospiraceae bacterium | reverse complement strand
CCGCACCGAGGGCCTGTCCGCCTCCACAAAAACCGGCAGAGCCCACTACGGCAGGAAGCTCGCCGGCGCGGCCCTTGCGTCCGGGATCATGATCGGTCTCGGGGTCCTGCTGGCGTTCCTGGCCTTTTCCCAGTGGAAGGTCTCCCGGTACTATGGCTGCGACATCGGTGACGCGATGAACATTGGCTGGGATGAGGACTCCTATCTTCACTTTTGCTCCTATCGTCGTTTTTTTAATACCAACTCCTTGTATGGCGTGCGCTTCGGCGCGTTTTACGGGCTCAGGCTGCTGCTCCTCTTCCTGCTGGGCCTCTGCGTGAACCTGCTGGCGGCGATCCTGTCTCTTCGGATTAAGAACGCCGTCACGGCCATCGCCTGCACCCTGCCCATGGCCCTGTTCTTGCTGGTCTATCATCTGGCCTATAACATGCCTGACAGCGGTTTTATTCGCACGCCCGGGCATCCATACGAGGTTGTCGCAGTCCTGTTCCTCCTGACAACGGGAATCACGGCCACAGCCATCCTGCGTCGACGCAAAAAGGACCTGCACGGATAACCTTCAGAAACATCTCAACGGACGCAAAAACGCCGCAGAGACGTGCTCTGCGGCGTTCGCCGGTACCGGGCGATTCCGGTTTGCGGAGGGGCAAGCTATGCGGAGCGGCGCAATCCCAGCTTCGCCGGAACCACGCACAACAGCGCGGTAAGGATCATATCGGGCAGTGTGTAGCCGGTTGGCAGATCCACGCGCATCAAGAGCCGATAGATGACGAAGCCCGCAAGCCAAATGACAAGGTTTGTAACATAAAACGGGCGGTCCTCTTTGTTCTTTTTCAGAATGAAGAAATCGGCAATTTGGATGGCGATCATCGGCGCAAACACGGAGCCGATCAAATAGAGAAAATCGGTGATATCATACAGCGGCAGCCAAATCGCGGCAGCCGTTCCGATCACCGCGACAATGACGGCAATCCACTTCCCGGCCAGCTTTCTGGAAATCGACTCGCTGGAGACGCCGGCGGAATAGGCGTCCAGAAACGTCGTCGTGACCGTGGAGAAGACGATAATCAGAAGTCCCGCAATGCCGAGGCCGGCTTTCACCATAATCTTTGCCACGTCGGATTCCCCGGTAAAGATGGCTGCGCCCATGCCAATGAGGTACATCCAGCAGCTCACAAGCCCGTAGACAATCGCGCTGACTGCGGTTGCCTTCGCAGGCTTTTCGGCTTCTCTGGTATAGTCGCTGATCAGCGGGAGCCAGGACAGCGGCATGGCAACGGAGAGCTCCACCGCCGCGCCAAAGGACATCGCTTCTCCGGTGAGAGACTGCAAGGAACCCTTGCCGAACACGACGAAGCATAAAACAATGGTCAGAATAAACAGCGCGGTCATGGCGACGGTGTTGACCTTTCCGAGATTCCGAATGCCAATGAGAATCCAGAGAATGATTAGCCCGCCGATCACGATGGCCCAAGCCCAGCTTCCAAGGTCGAGAATTTCATTGACTGCCGCTGCGCCGTCATAGATCATAATGGCCGTCCAGCCCACAAGCTGAACGATATTCAGGAGGGCAAAGAGCAGCGCGCCCTTGCTGCCAAAGCTCATTTTGGCGGTTTCCATGGCGCTTTTGCGCGTTTTGCCGCCGATGAATCCGGCGCAAAATAGCATCACGCAGCCGATGGCGTGACCGAGCAGGATGGCCAGAAGTCCCTTTGCAAATCCAAGCGGAGCGAAATAGGTTCCGGTCAGGATTTCCGCGATGGATACCGCGGCGCCGAACCAGATTAGACCGTTCTCAAATACCGAGGTGCGCTTCTCTTTCATGCTCCATCCGCCTCCCTTGCGTATTCTCCGCGCAGATCGAAGGCATGGTGCATGGGGCCGGAGCCCTTTCCCAGATCCAGCATGGCGGCCAGCGCGTCGGATATATAGCTCTTGGCGCGCCGCACAGATTCGGGCAGGGAGAACCCTTTGGCAAGATTGGCTGCAATGGCACTGGAGAGGGTACAGCCCGTGCCGTGGGTATTGGGATTCTGGATGCGCTTGCCGGGGAACCAGACCGCTTCGCCGTTGGCGAACAGCAGATCGTTTGCGTCGTTGACGCTGTGGCCGCCCTTGAGCAGAACGGCGCAATGGCAGTTGGCTCCAATCTGCTTCGCGGCAGCCTCCATATCCGTCGGGTTGGCAATGGTCAGGCCGGAAAGAACCTGCGCCTCGGGGACGTTCGGCGTTACGACTGCCGCCAGAGGCAGCAGCTCCTCCATCAGCGTGTTGACTGCGTCCGTTTTCATCAGCGCCGAGCCGGAGGTGGCGACCATGACCGGGTCCACCACGACGTTCTTCGCGCCGTAGAACCGCAGGCGTTCCGCAATGACGCGGATCAGCGCGCTGGATGCAACCATGCCGATTTTGACGGCATCGGGCGCAATGTCCTCAAAAATCGCGTCCAGCTGCTGCTGCAAAAATTCCGGGCTTGATTCCTGAATCGCCCGCACGCCGGTTGTGTTTTGCGCGGTGAGCGCGGTAATCGCGCTCATGGCGTAAACACCGTTCACGGTCATCGTTTTCAGATCGGCCTGAATCCCGGCGCCTCCACTGCAGTCGCTGCCCGCAATGGTCAATGCTGTTTTTAATCTCATTTTCTCGTCTCCTTTTCCTTTGCAGCATTGTTTTATTCAGCGGCATAAGGTGGTGCCCCCAATATGCCGCCGGAAGCCCTGACCGCTTTGGTCAAAGCAAGCTTCCAAACCTCCTCCGCACGGGGAAAGCCCCGCACGGTCAGGCGACACGGTCTTTGTACGGCGTCGCCTGTTTGTTATGCGCTTACCATTTCATCTGACAGCCGGCGGAGCTCTCTGCACGCGCTTTCAACGTCGTCGGCGCCGAAAATGGCGCTCACCAGCGCAACGCCGGCCACACCGGTGCCTGCAAGCTGTGCAATGTTGTCCTTTCCGATTCCACCGATGGCCACCACAGGGATCTCCACTGCTTCACAGATGGCGCGCAGCGTCTGCCGCGAAAGCGTCTGCACGTCCGATTTGGTGGACGTGGAGAACACCGCGCCGACGCCGAGACAGTCCGCGCCGTTTCGGACGGCCTCCAGCGCCTCCTCCACGGAATGCGCGGAAACGCCGATCATCATTTCAGGGCCGACCTTCTCCCGCACCCGGGCGGCCTGCATATCCTCCTGACCGACGTGAATGCCGTCGGCATGGCACCGAATGGCAACGTCTACGTTGTCGTTGACGAAAAACGGGACGCCGTACCGCTTGCAGAGCGCGGAAATCTCGATCGCCTCCCGCAGGAAAGCCTCGTCGTCCAGCTCCTTCTCGCGGAGCTGCACACAGGTCGCTCCGCCCTTCAGAGCGGCTTCGACCTGCTCGTACAGGCTCTGCCTGCCGACCCATGCCCGGTCCGTCACGGCGTAGAGCCGCATAAACTCTTTATCGCACTTCATAGCTTGCGCCTTTCTCCAGAATCTCCGGGGTCATCTTGTAAATCGCGTCAATGATGTAATTTCTGTAGGTTGCGTTTCCGTCCAAAGCGCCGAGCCGGTCATGGGCAAGCTCGCCTGCGAGGCCCATGGCGGAAACCGCTGCGGCAGCGGCCTCCAGAGGATGCGTGGGATTCGCGGTCACGAAGGCTGCCGTCATGGCGGACAACTGGCATCCCGTTCCGGTCACGGCGGACATCATGGGGTGGCCGGTTCGGAGGCAGTAGGACGTTTTTCCGTCTGTCACAAGGTCTATCGCACCGGTGATGGCGACGACTGCGCCGGTTTGCTGCGCAAATTCCTTTTCAAAGCGCAGTACCTCGTCCAGATTCTTTTCCGTCACCTGGTCCGCAGCGTCGGCGTCCACCCCTCTTGCGCTGCCGCTTCCGGAGGCAAGGAGCCTGATCTCTGAAATATTGCCGCGGATCACCGTGAACCGCACCTGCTCCAGAAGCCGCAGCGCCGTCTCCGTTCTCAGTTTGGACGCGCCCACGCCGACGGGGTCCAACACCACAGGATGTCCCAGCGCGTTTGCGCGCTTGCCCGCGATCAGCATGGACGCCACCGTGCGGCCGTTCAACGTGCCAATGTTGAGATTCAGACCGCCGCAAATCGCGGCGATTTCTTCTGCTTCCTCCGGATCGTCCGCCATAATCGGGGACGCGCCGCAGGCAAGCACGATATTGGCGCAGTCATTTACCGTCACATAGTTGGTGATGTTGTGGATCAGCGGGTGGCTTGTCCGCACGTTTTCCAGCATGTTCCCGAACATGGCGTTCCTCCTTTATCGGTTCAGCGTTCTTTGCATGGTGTTCAAAATGCCTGCTTTTTTCAGGCTGTAAATCAGCACGGCGGAAATGGCAGCGCCCACAGCGGTGGAAATCAGGAAGGGGACAATGTAGGCGTAAAAGGCAAGCTCACCGGCTTGCTTTCCCATGAAGAGAATTGCAATCGGGTAGGCGCACAGCCCGCCGAGCACAGCCGTTCCGAACACCTCTCCGACCAGCGTGGCGAGGATGTTCTTGGTTTTCGCGTAGACCAAACCGCAAATCAATGCGCCGATCATGCTGCCGGGGAAGGCCAGCAAGCTGCCGAGACCGGTCAGATTCCGAATCAGAGAGGCTGCGAAGGCCGCGCCGACGCCGTACCACGGCCCCAGCAGAACCGCGCAGAGAATGTTCACCATGTGCTGCACCGGTGCGCATTTGCTGCCCAAAACCGGGAAAGAGAGCATACTGCCGACCACGGCAACGGCACAGAACACACCGGCAATTGCCAGCTTCAACAAATACAGATTCCTTGATTTTTTCATTTGGAGTTCTCCTTTACAAAAAGCAGGAAACGTCAGACCTCAGCGACGCTTCCGGGATGGTACAGTGCGCCTTGGGGCACTGTTTGGAAGTTCGGTCGATGCTTGCTGGCATCCTCTCACGCCGGAACACGGCTTCCCATCGCTGATCTACAAGGCTCAGGGCGCTCCCCCTCAGCCCGCCACAAAACGCGGATTCGTTTCCTCCCTTCGCAAAGAATCCAAAAAAACAGGAGGCGGCCCGCACGGACGCCTCCTGTAAAAAATCCTTGGTATGACTTCCTACGGCGGCATGATCCGCATCAGGTAAATAGGGTCGAAGTTGAAGTACTTCCTCTCAGCCTGCCGCACAGGCTCCCCTGTTTTTATTCGACGGCATTATACAACGAGATTCGCAGAAAATCAAGGGCTTTGCAGAAAAAAGCTTTGTTTTGCAGAAAGGGCGCGCAGCAGTTCCGCCCATCCCGTAGATGCCGCTGACCACGGCGGCCTCTCCCTCCGCCTACGGAATGCGGCCAATGACTGCAACGTTCTGGCCGATGTGGTCATACTCCGTGACTCTGCGAGTTCGGCCACTACGGAGAATCTCAACTTTTAGCTGTTATGTCCCACTGCAATGTGCGCTGAACAGTTACAAGCGCGCCCGTTTTGATGCAATTTCTGCTGGAATTCCGACTGCTTCTATGGTAGAATCAAGCCGGGTTCTCGGCACGGAGTCCGAACAGCGCGTCGGATTGTGCCGACGCATCGAACCTGTGAAAACGGCGACAAGGGGTTCTGACCGGGAGGGGCACGATGACAGAACAGCAAAAAGAGAAAAAAGTCGAATATCTGGAACTGATTTACGATCTGATTTTCGTCTATATCATCGGGCGAAACAACTCGCTTTTGCAGCACATGGACGGCGGCTTTGTACCGGCAGAGGTCTTTCTGGCCTACGTCTTGGGCACGCTGGCCATCATTCAGATCTGGAACTATTCCACGTTTTACATCAACCTCTATGGCAGAAACGGACTGCGGGATCATGTGTTCCTGCTGCTCAATATGTTCCTGCTGTATTTCATGGCCGATGGTACCAACGTGCATTGGCAGGCCTCGTTCTATCAATATTCCGGAGCGTGGCTGCTGATTCTGGGGAACATCGGCGTGCAGCACTGCATCGAGCTGCGCAACCATAAAAACGCCCCGGAGGAATTGGCGCAGTTGAAGCGCAAGGCGTGGATCATTCTGGCGGAAGCCGCGCTGGTTGGCGTTCACACGCTCATCTATGCGCTGACGGAAACGAGCGCCGCTTATGTGCCGATCCTGTTCGGCGTTGCGGCGATGCTGATTTCCGGCAGGCGGAATGCGCTGGCGCCGGTGGATTTCATGCACCTTTCCGAACGGGCCATGCTCTACGTGGTTTTCACCTTCGGGGAAATGATCATCGCCATCGCGGCATATTTCAGCGAAGGTCTGAGCGCCAATTCCGTCTACTTTGCGGCAATGGCCTTTCTGATTGTCGTGGGCCTGTTTTTGAGCTACGGGACGTTTTACAACCACATTCTGGATCGGGAAAAGCAGAACAACGGCGTCGTCTACATGCTGCTGCACATTTTCCTGATTTTCGCGTTGAACAATATCTCTGCGGCGCTGGAATTCATGCGGGAGGAAGCCGTGTTTCTTTGGCCGAAGACCCTGTTTTTGGTGACGTCCTTCGTCATTTACTTCACGTTTCTGTTTTTGCTTGGCCCCTATTCCAAAAAGCGCTGCGGCTTTCATCGGGGCTTTGTGCTGCGGCTGGTCGGAGTGGCCGTCAGCTTCGTGGGGTTGATGCTGCTCCTGCGCGAAAATATGTACTTGAATATTGCGCTCACCGTGCTTTCCGTTTTCGCAATTGTTCTTCTGCTGGTGCGGCACGGAAAAGACCGTGAGAACGCGCCTGCCAGGCAGTCCTGAAACCGTATTACATCCACTTGGCCGTGAGCGATGCGGCGAGGAAGCCGGTCAGGTCGGCAATCAGCGCGGCGGGGACGGCGTAGCGCGTTTTTCGGATGCCTGCGGCGGAAAAATAAACCGAGACGGTATAGAAGGTCGTCTCCGTGCTGCCCAGCATAATGGCGGCGGTGCGGCCAACCGGAGAGTCCGGGCCGTGCGAAGCCATCAGCTCCGCGCCGACGGCCAGCGCCGCGCTTCCGGAAAGCGGACGAATCAAGACGAGCGGCAGCGTTTCGGGTGGGAGGCCGAGCGGGGCTGCAATCGGCGCGAGCAGACGGGTCAGCGCGTCGGCTGCCCCACTGACGCGCAGCAGCTCCACCGCTGTGAGCAGCATCACCAGCGCCGGGAGAATGGACTTCACCAGCTCCAGACCGCTGCGCCCCCCATCCAACAGAGCGGAATAGACGTCCACCCGTCGCCCGAGGGCAAGGACGGAAACCCCCAGCAGGAGGGCCGGAATCAAAAAGCCGGTCATGCCCACCACCGCCGCAGTGCCGCCGCCGCCGTCAGACCCGCCGTGACCGAGAGCGCCGAGGTCAGCCACACCGCCGGAAGAATGTCAAACGGCGCTGCCGCGCCGAGCTGCCCGCGCAGAGCAGCCACGGTGGTGGGCAGAAGCTGAATGGAGGCCGTGTTCATCACAATCAGACGGCACATTTCGTCGGTGGCGGTCTCTGTTTGGGCGAGCGCCTGCATCCGACGGACGGCGCGAATCCCGAGCGGCGTGGCGGCGCTGCCGAGGCCGAGCAGATTTGCCGTGACGTTGCCGCAGAGCGCACCCATCGTTTCCGGGTCGCGCCGCGCCGTGGGAAAAAGCCGCCCCAGCAGGGGAGAGAGCAGGCGGGCAAGTCCGCGCTGAAGCCCGGAACGCTCCAGCAGGGTGCCGAAGCCGCTCCAAAGCACCAGACTGCCTGTAAGGCCCAGCCCCAGCTCCACCGCGCGGGCGGCCCCCGCCATGGCCGCCTGCCCCAGATCCGGCGCTCCGGTCAGAAGCGCACAGAACAGGCAGAGCGCCAGCAGAAAGCTCCAGACGTAGGACATGACCATTTGCAAAACCTTCCTTTCGGGAAAGCTTATGCGCGCCGAGGCGGGAAGATGCGTGCCGAAGGGCGCAGGAACCCCTCCGTTTCCTGCGCCCTTCGGCACGGCAGGATCAATCATCGCACGGCGCATCCTTGTCTGAAGGTGCGGAAAACACGCCGTCGGCGCCGTCAATTCTCAGAATGCTGCCGAGCGGGACGTCCTTCTCTCCGACGCGAAGCGTCTGTGTGACGTCCCAATCGACCCACCGGCAGATGCCGCTGAGCGTCTGAACCTGCCCGCGCGTGCCATAGGCCTCGTTTTGCGCGTCGTCACAGACCCGGAAGTAGAAAACTGTGACGGATACGAGGTTCTGACGGGCCGCGCGGCTGTTGTGCGTCAGCTTACGCAGAAGCGTCAGTCGGCGGTTCAGCTCCCGTTCCTCCTCCCGGCTCAGCTCCGGTTTATCCACGTATCGGACCTCCTTGGTCATAATTGCAAAGTGAAAGCCCCGCAGCGCATCGAAGGGGGCGAAGATTTTCGCCCGCCGGCCGGGGTCCATGCTGGGGTGCTTGACCGAAAAGCTGTCGTAACGGTCGTGCGTGGGCTTGCCCTTTTGATAGACGTCCAGATATTTGAAATCCGGCGGCATTTGCATCGCACCAAGCGCACTCATACTGCATTCCTCCTCTCTATGCACGGTGTCCGCCGATCTGCGCCATGCGCTCCAGCGCGGTGGCTCCGTCTGTCAGATCCAGTCCCCGGAACAGGGCCTTCGCGCCGAAGCGCTGCCGCACCTGCTGCATGGCAGCGCGGAGCCGGTTTTCCCGCGCAAGGGCCTCATAATCCACAAACATATTGATTTGCGAGGCGGCCAGATCCGGGGCGACCTCGTTGGCGCAGACCCCGAGCTTGCGAAACAGCAGGCGACGGTCTGCTTTTTCGTCGAACTGCCGCAGAATTGCCTCCGTAATCAGCCGGATACTGTTGGTCTGCGCGGCAAGCCGAACCGCGCCGCCGCTGTGCTTCGGATGCACCCGCCCGTAGAAATCCACCGTGACGGGGCCGGTGTAGGCGGGGCAGTGCTCCATGGATTTGTGGTCGTAGGAGACCCACCACGCGCAGGACTGGGTGACAAGCTGCTTGGCGAATAGCTCCGTGCAGAGCGCCTCCGTCATTTCTGCCAGCACCGTGCGGGCCTCGGGATACTCGTATGGCTTGGGCAGGACCTGTCCGTGGGACAGACTGTGCTTTTCCGGGCGATAGCCCTTGATGTCCGCCATCGTGACGGGCTCCAGCCCCCATGCGTGGTCGATCAGAATTTCCCCGTCGATGCCGAAGGTCCTGTAGAAAAACTCCTCGTCATACTGACTCTTCCGCGCAACGTCCCCCATGGTGAACAGATGGGCGTCGTGCAGTCGCCGGGCCTTTCCCGGCCCAATCTGCCAAAAATCCGTCAGCGGTCTGTGATCCCAGAGCAGAAATTTGTAGGAATCCTCGTTCAGCTCCGCAATTCGCACGCCGTTGCCGTCCACCGACGCTTTTTTCGCCACAATGTCCATGCCGACCTTGGCCAGATAGAGATTCGTGCCCAGCCCCACAGTCGCGGTGATGCCGGTCGTTTTGAGCACGTCCCGGATCATTGTCATCGCCATCAGACGCGCGGGATTGACCGCGCTTTTGGTCGCCTCCCTGCGGTAGAGATGCAGATAGGGCGTGCAGTCGATGAACACCTCGTCGATGCTGTAGACGTGAATGTCCTCCGGTGCGACGTGGCGCAGATAGACGGAATAGATCTGCGCGGAAACCCGTTCATACTCCGCCATCCGCGGAACGGCGACCACGTAATCCACCTTGGTTCGATGCAGACACTCGTACTTGCGAATCGCCTGCTTCGCCTCGAAGAGCCGCGGCCTGCTTGGAACGCCAATGGCCTTGAGCGCGGGCGATACCGCGAGACAGATCGTCTGATCCGAGCGCGCCTCGTCCGCCACCAGCAGCCGCGCCTGCAAGGGGTCCAGCCCTCTGGCGACACACTCCACCGAGGCGTAGAAGGACTTAAGATCAATGCAGAGATAGATTCTCTCATGTTCGTTCATGCTCTCGCCTCCGTCCGCTTGGGATGCTTCGATTATAGCTTCCCGGAACCGGAATGTCAACGCCAAAAGACACTTTTTTGATAAAATTTATTGACAAATATTGTTATTTATGATAAAATTCAAAGTGGAGAGGAGGATGTGAGATGAAAGACCCTGCAGAGAAATTGATTCCGTTTCCGATGGCCGGGAGGGCGCTCTATCACGCCGAGGACGAGCGCGCCCTGTGCGTGGTGGCCCGGCAAATCGCCGCCGCCCGCAAGCGCAAGGGCATCTCCATGAAGGAATTGCAGCGCCAGCTCAAGCTGCGCGGAGTGGAGGTCGGCTACGCCTCCATCGTCCGCTGGGAGGCGGGGGAGACCGTTCCGAATGCCTATCAGCTTCTGGCAATTTGCAATGCGCTGGAGATTCCCGACGCCTATTCCTACTTCATGAACGGCGCGGCGGAGCTGAACGAGGAGGGCCTGCGGAAGCTGGCGGCGTATCGGGAGGATCTGATCGCCTCCGGCCGCTATGCGCCCGTCCCGCCGAGCAAGCCGAAGCGCGCCGTCACCTACGTCGAGATGCCTGTCAGCACGCTGGGCGCGTCCGCGGGCACCGGCGAATTTCTGGATTCGGAGAACATCGTGATGATGCGCTTCCCGGAGTCCGGCGTCCCGGCGGGCGCGGATTTCGCCGTCCGTGTCGTGGGCGACAGCATGGAGCCGATCTATCAGAACAACCAGCTGGTCTGGGTGCATATCTGCAATACCCTGAATCCGGGCGACGTGGGAATTTTCGTCCTCGACGGAGAGGGGTACATCAAGGCCTACGACGAGCGGGAGCCGGATGCGGACGCATCGGAGGACTATCTGGACAGCGACGGCGTGATGCACCGGCAGGTCGTGCTCCAGTCCTACAACCCGAAATACGAGCCGAGAATCGTCCGGCCGTCCTCCGGCTTCAAGATCTGCGGCCGGGTGCTGAATTAGCGCAAAAGGCTGCCGCAAAACAGCGCAAGCTCGCTGTTTTGCGGCAGTCCCTTTTGGAAATGCCCCGCCTCAGGCGAAACAGGGCTTGCCGTGGTTTCCAATACGAAGCTCCCAAAAAAGATTGAAAAATGTTCCGAGCAGAAATTGCGCCAGACGAGGCGGAGGCCGCAGGCGGGCTTGACGACCGGCAAGGGCGACAACAAAGCATGGCACAATTGCTGCCGGAACAGATGAAAGGTTTCTATGGGTGCTTCGTATCAATCAGCGCAGATCCAAGGGCAGTTCGAGGGGAGGCGTCAGCTGGGAGACGCCGGTGCAGAACGGTTCCAGCCAGATTTCTTCTACAGAATCGTCGTTCAGCGTCAAGATCGCGTAAATCTTCCCCTCCGGAGCAGGCGTATCGCTCGCATCCCACGGGATGATGCTCCACCAGTCCCAGTCTGTACCATACTCCTCGTCAGCCGCGTTCATCACACGAAGATCGAAACACTGGGGGTGCTCTGCCGAGACAAGGAAGGCCAGCTTCCATGCGCCGTCCTGCCGCACGACTTGAACCAGCTCGCTCTCGGGCGGCAGATTCTCCGCCGTGCCGGTTTTCAGATCCACATGGGTCTTCGGCTGCGCTTTCAGCTTCCATTCCGCTTCGGTGATGCAGAGCGTCGCAGAGGTGGGCAGGAAGAAGAACGGGCTGTCTACGCGGAAGGTGTTGAACTCCGGCGTATCGGGATTGCCGACGGCACTGATCCCGTCGGGGCGGGCGTAACGGGTTCCGTCCTCCGTCACCAATTCATAGTCCAGTCCCGTCAGCCACGCGGTGTTGTCCGCTTCGCTCTCGAGCGTAAACTCCAGATAGGTGGGATAGACGTCGATTCCGGTGAGGCGGAACTTCTGTCCGTCCAACGCAAAGGCCTGATCCATCTCAAAGTGATTGCCCTGCGCGGTATCGCTGGGATCGAATTTCAAGTGAAAGACGAAGGGCTCCACCTCGGGAAGATTCCGATCCGGTTCCTCCGGTTCCACCAGACTGAGCTGAAAATCCAGCTCGGAAGGAACGTCGGTGTTTCTGAACTGCACGGAGGCATACTGCATCGCGCCGGGGACAACGGTTTCGCACCAGCGGGTCGAAATGGAATACTCCCAGTCCGCGCCCTCCGGCTTCCGGATCTCCGGGGACAGCAAAAAGCTGTGCTCCACCGGATCGTCCGGGTCCTCCGGCTCAATCTTTGGCGCGGAAAGGACCCGATAAAAGACGTTGACGTTTTTCTGATCGACAATCAGGTACTCGACGCGCACCGTCGTATCGCCGTGGGTCTGCTCCAAGCCGATCGGCTGGTAGTAATTGTTTTCCACAGCCTCGTTCATAGAGGGGGAGAACCGCACGGCCTGTGCCAGATCCCGCAGAATCGGCACCTTCGAGCAGGCTTGTGCAACCGTGGGACTGACGTTGATCAGCATCACAAAGACCGCGAAGACTGCCGCCAGTCCGGTCAAGGGCCGCAGCACGTACTTGCTGCGCTTTGCATGGCGTACCTGCGCCATAGCCCGCTCCACACTGCCGCCGGGCGCCTGCAAGGTTTCAATCTCTCTGGTCAGCTCCAAAAATTCCTGATTTCGATTCATGCTTGTTCCTCCTCCTTCAGCTCCAGCCGTAACAGCCGGAGCGCACGCCGTTCTCTTGTTGCAGCGGTTCCCTGCGGTATCTCCAGAAGCTCCGATGCTTCCCGCAGAGAGAAGCCGGAAAAATAGCGGAGAATCACCAGCTCCTTCAGTTCCTTGGGCAGCCGTCGGATGGCCTCCCGCAGGGGCAGAGCGTCAAACGCCTCGACTGCGGTTTCGGGCAGGACTTCCCAGCTCTGCTCCCGCTTGCGGCGTTTTTGCTCGTCGTTGCAGACGTTCATCAGGATGCGGGTCATCCAAGTGTTGAAGAACTGCGGCTCCCGCAGCCGCTTGCAGCCCTTTAAGCCCCGGTAGACCGCTTCATCCAGTGCTTCCTCTGCCGCAGAGGGATCGCCCAGCCAGAGGACCGCCGTTTGAAACAGCTTGTTCTGGATGTCCTCCACGCGCCGGGCGTATTCGTTCATTTCCAAGTCGTTCACGCTCCTTGCACTGTGTTGAATTGCAATTCACCTATTAGACGGCAAAGGAGGAGGTTTTTATTTCTAAACGCAAAAAATATTATTCGATGTATTTCTCTGCCTCGCGGACGGTTTGGGCCAGATAGCGGATCACCTGCGCCGGGTATTCTCCCACCGCTGTTTCGCCCGTGACCATCACGGAGGCTGCCCCGTCGAGCACGGCGTTGAACACGTCGCTGACCTCGGCCCGGGTGGGAACCGGCCTGTGGGTCATGGAGTCCAGCATCTGCGTGACCACCATGAAATCCCGGCCCGCCGCACGGCAGGCGGCGGCAATGCGCTTCTGCGCCGCAGGCAGGGACCAGAGCGGCATGGCGCTGCCGAGGTCGCCCCGCGCAATCACAATTTCCTCACAGGACGGGATCAGCTCTCCCAGCCGCTCCATGCCCGCCGTGTTCTCGATTTTTGCCAGCAGACGGATCGACTGACCGCCTGCCTGATTCAGGGCGCTGCGTACCTCGACCAGATCCTCGCGGCTGCGGACGAAGGGCTGCATCACGGCGGTCACGCCGTAGTCCCTTGCGACGGCAAGCTGCGCCCGGTCAGCCTCGGTCAGCGCCGGGGTCGGAATCTCGCAGCCCGGCAGGGCCACGCTCTTGCGGGGCTCCAAAAGGCCGCCGCGCACGACGCGCAGCACCGTCCGCCCCTCCGGGCCGGGGGCCTCCGTCGTCAGAAGGAGCTTGCCGTCGTCCAGCAGAAGCGCCTGTCCGGACGGCCACGTTCGCAAAAGCGCCGCCAGCTCCGGCGGCAGGCAGAGCCGCGCCGCGTCGATCCGCTCGCCCACAGGCAGAGAGAGCGGCGCGGGAAGCGCGCCGACGCGCAGCTCCGGCCCCTGCAAATCAATCAGCAGCTCCGGCGCAGCACCGCAGGCCCGGGCTGCACGGTGAAAGCCCTCCACAAGGGCGGCGGACGCCTCGAGCGTCGTGTGCGACAGGTTCAGCCGAACCCCGTCCATGCCCTCGCGGAGCATGGCCTCCAAGATTTCCGGCTCGGCGCAGGCAGGGCCGAGCGTCCCGTAGATTTTGACCTTTTTCATACCTGCATTACGGCTGATAGCCCTTTCTCGCCTTGGCCTGACCGATCAGGGCAGACGCCTCGTTCAGCGCGGGTTCCAGATAGGCTTCCTCCCATTCCCGTCCGACCTTCTCCGCCCGCTTGATGGCGACGTAGGCCGCGTTCCGTTCCTCGTCGGAGGCGTACTGCACGCCGGAAAACACGTGGGGATGTCTGCGCACCATCTTGTCCGAGACGAATCGCGCCACGTCCTCGAGGGTGAACAGCCCCTCCTCCTCCGCCAGAACCGCGTGAAACACCACCTGCAGCAGCAGATCGCCCAGCTCCTCCTTCAGATTGGTGGGGTCGCCGGTCTGTTCCAGAATGTTGATGCCGCAGACGACCTCGGCGGCCTCCTCGATGCACTCCGGCTTCAAGCTGGTGTGGGTCTGCACCCGATCCCATGCGCAGCCGTGGTCACTGCGCAGCTCCTCGACGATTTTCTTCAGTCGTTCCATTTCTGTCATGGCTTGTCTCTCCTTTGCAGACGTGGGAAGGGCGCAGCCTCCCCACGACGGTTTTCCCGCCCATTATACTCGTTTTCCGCCCGGAACTCAACCGTTTCCGGCGTTTTTTCATGTTTCATGCCAAAACCGTTCTGCCCGCCGTCTCGACGGCGGGCAGAACGGTTTTGGAAAAATCAAATCAATGCGGCAGAAGGCCGAGGCCGGTCAGGGTGCGGTACAGGAACGTCACCGTACTGACACGGGAGCAGCTCGCCTTGGGGGAGAAGGTGATCTCCGTGGTTCCGAGATCAATTCCGTTTTCCACCGCCCAGCGCATGGCGTCATAGTAATACGCGCCTTTCTTGACGTCCACAAAGTCGATGGGCTTTCCGGTGGGCGCGGGTCTACCCATCGCCGCCCAGAGGAAGGTCACGATTTCCGCACGGCTGCAAACTGCCTTGGGCGCGAAGGTGGTCGGGGTTTTGCCGCCGGTGATGCCGTTCTCCACGGCCCACAGCACGGCTTTATAATAGTATTTGTCCGCCCGAATGTCGGTGAAGGGATTCTCTGTCGAGGTCGGCTCGGGTCTTCCCTCCGCCGTCCAGAGGAAGGTCATCACCTCGGCGCGGGTGCAGCGGTCGAAGGGGGCAAAGCTGGTCTCGCTCTTGCCGCTGGTAATCTTCGGATTCGCGGTATAGGCCCAAACGACGGACTGATACTCCGTTTCCTCCAGCACGTCCAGATCCGTGAAGGGAACCTCGGGGACAGGCTCCGGCTCCGGCTCGTCGCCGGTGGCGGAGAGGTTCAGCGTTTGGGTCAGGAATTTATAGACCTTGTTGCGGGCATACACATAGTTGCCGACCAGCGTGGACTTCTTCCCCGCCTTCAAGACGGCGTTATGGAACACGTCCAGAGAGGGAATCACATCGTTCGGGCCAATGCCGAAGGACTCTTCCAGAGCCTGACGAACGTAGGTCATAAACTTTTGAACGTTGCCGATGCCGTACTGATTTTCCGCCGCGCAGTAGTAAATCAGCGCGGCCTCGCTGCGCACCCCGCGGTTCCACCCGTGCAGGGCTTCCTCCAGGATTTCAACCTTGGCAAGCTCGTCCTGACAGCGCTTGCCGGTGTCGGTGGCCAGCAGCTTCCGAATGGCCTCGGCCTGCGTCGTGTTCGGGACGAAGGTGCCCCAGGCATTGTCGGCGGCCTGCACAATCTTGTTATAGAACGCCGTGCCCAGCGTGCTCTTGGCAAGCTGCGCGTTGGCGGCGCAGATCTTCTTCAGGAGCTTGAGCGCCCGGTTGCCGTGCCACTGCATAAAACCGATGCTCAGGGCGTTGGAGTCACGCGCGGTGACGGAGTCATATTTTCCTTCCAGTGTCAAATACATGGCCTTGCAGTCCTGAAAGAGCTTCTCGGTATCGACGCTCTGCTCCATCGAGGGGGTGGCGGCAAAGACGGTCGGCAGCAGGAGCGCAAGAATGCAAATTGCCAACAGGAAGGAGATGAATCGCTGTTTCATTCAGTACCTCACTTTCAAATTGCGGCGATCTGACGGGGTTGGTGATTGATTCAGCCAGAGCAAAACGCCATGCGGCTGAATTCTTTCGGATGGAAACGAACCAAAATGGTATCATTTCGTAACCATTGTATCATATTCATTTGCCATATGCAAGAGGGAAACAGGAAAAAATCCGAAAAAACCTTGAAAAAACAGGCTGTTTTTTCAATTTACACCGAAAAACGAAGTTTACAAAACGGTTACAGAATGAAATGATATGAATAATCGGGCGAAAAGAGCCGTTTTCAGTTCGTGAGAATCGAAAAAAACCGGAACCACGAGGGCGGCACGGGGGAACCGCGGGAGAAAATGGGAATATTTTTTACAGGATTACAAATACTGACCCTATCTTAGCATGAGAAGGGGGAAAAATCCCGTGAAAAAGGTCATCTGGGTTCTGATTGTGGTCCTTTTCCTCGGCGCGTTGGATCTGCTGCCCTTCCGCAGCAAGGAGCTTGCAGATCTGCTGCCGGTCAAAACCGTCATTATCACCCGCTCCGGCGCGGAATACACCGTGGACGTCGGCGCGGGCGTGAAGGCCGTGGGAGACACGCTTTCCGAGGCGCTGAAGCGGCTTCAGGAGCAGACGTCCGAGGACCTCTTCCTGCCGACGGCGGAGCAGGTCGTGCTGACCGAGCCGACCGACGAAGCCGCGGAAGCAGTGGCGGAGGAGTCGGCCTTCCGCCCGGCGGCCGGCATCTGCCGCACGCCGGACCCTGCGCCCGACCCCAATGCGTTGGGGCGTTATCTGCAAACGCACCCATCCGACTACACCATTGTGGATCTGCAGGCGGCCATCGCGGAAGGGCGGGAGCCGGAGATTCCTGTGATTCTGCCCGTGGGCGGGGGCTACCGCTTTGAAGATTAAGCAACTGGAACGGCTCTCTGCGCGGCAGCTCGGGGCGCTGGCTCTGACCGCAGCCGAGGTGCCCGCCCTGCGCGTCTGCGCGCGGCTGAGCTGGCTGTGGGTCCTGCTCGGCGGTCTTGGCGCGGCAGCGGGGCTGTCGGTCCTGACCGTGCGGCGAAATCGCCGCGCCGGGCAGCCGATTCTCCGGCGGCCCGGCGGCGCGGCGCGGGGCCTGTGGAAGCTGCTCCTGCTGGCGCTGGCCCTCCCGGCGGCAATGGAAGCGGCGGCCTCCTTCCCCGAAACCGCCCGCAGTCCGCTGGCCGCCGCGCTGATTCTGATTCTGGCGTGGTGCGCCGCCCGGCAGGGCGCGGAGGCAGCCGGGCGGTGCGCGGGGATTCTGCTCTGGATCACCGGCGCGCTCTGCGCCGCCGTGCTGGTATTCAGCCTTCCCGGTCTGCATCCGGCCTGGCTGCGCCCTGCGGGAAGTCCGCTTGACGCGCTGATCGCGTTTGCGGCCTTGCTGATTCCCGGCGCGGCGCTGGGCCTGTCCCCCGCGCTGGAGGCGGGCGAGCGGGTTCCGCACTGGCCGTGGTGGGGCGGCGCAGGTCTGGCGGTGGCCGCTTCGCTGGTGACGGGCGGGATTCTGTCTCCCGCGCTGGCGCGCCGCCCGGAGGCCTTCCGCACGCTGGCGCGGGGCGTGTCCGTGCTGGGCGTGATTCGCCGCTTCGAGGCGTTGGTGAACGCCGCCATGCTGATGAGCGGCTTCTGCCTCTGCACCCTG
>CACXHI010000218.1 GCA_902767395.1 Oscillospiraceae bacterium | reverse complement strand
TGCCAGTTCACCGCGCGTCATGGACTTCTTCGGGCCGAAGGAACCGTCCGCATAGCCGGAAACATAGGCAATGTGGGATTCATCCTCCCGCACCTCGGGTTCCTCGGGAATCTCCGGTTCGGAGGGATCTTCGGGTGTCTCCGGTGTTGTCTCAGGTATTTCCGTGTTGTCTGCCGCAGGCTGCGCCAAGGCTTCGCTTTGCGAATCGTTCGCGTGTACAGACGGCACTACGGGGAGAAGTGAAAGAACCAGCAAACAAGCCAGAATCAGAAGAACCGCTTTTTTCAAAGAAATGACCTCCAATCATCAATGCTCTAAGCAAAATATTCGTTTCTATATTTCCAATCCCGTCGTCTCATACAACCGAGACGCCGTTGATCTCCACGCCTTCATCGGCGGCAATCACCACACAGCGCACTCCGCCAAGCTCACGAACCTGAATCAGATCCTGCCGATCGGGATCGACCTTGATCACCACGTTCGGGGTTCGGTATTCCAACTGCGCCGTGTTCAAAAGATTTTGCGGCGGAAGCGCAGCATCTACGCCGAAGGCTTCCTCAAATTTGACCCGGAAGGCCGCCATACGAGGCTCCGAGACGCCGGTGTGCTCCAGCATGTCGCTGACCTCCCCACAGGAGACGGTGAGCGGCTCAGGATCACGGGCCTCCTTATGAACCGCAGCCAGCTCACGAAGCTGGGTGTGGACGTTCTGGATCACGCCGGAGCTGCACTCCTCGTCCAGCGCCTCCACCAGAACCTCGCGGAAGGTGTCCTTTTGGACGCCGACTGCCATCGGAGGGCGGGTATGGAACACAGCCTCCACAAACTCGTCGTAGCCGCAGTCCTTGGAGCGGTTGTAGAGCAGCGCCCCATAGAGGTTCGCCGCCCGGTCGTCGAAGGCTGGGAAAAGAAAGCCCAGCTCAGGGTTTGCAACCACCTGATCGACGCCCTTGCCGTGGAAGCTCTTTTCCGCCGCTTCATAACGCAGAGCGGGCCGCGTCTCCTTGACCGGGCAAATGGCACAGACCAGATAGGAAAACTGCGTATCGCCGGAATCGTCGTGCAGCACGCCGTCCTTGCCCCGGAAGGGCACGTCATAAACGTCACAGCCCAGCAAGATCAGATAGCCGACCTCCGCAAGCCGCAGACTCCCGGCAATTTTGGCAAACAGCGTGTGGCGGGTTTCCGCCTCCTTCAGCCGTTCCTGCCGAAGCTGCATCAGCAGGGCATGTTCCTCTCCGCTTTGCACCTGCGCAGTCGAGAAGGACAGATTTGAGAGCGTTCTGCCCACCGTGCCGGAAATTCCCTTTTTCAGCAGCTCCAGATACTTCTCCTGTTCGTCCGCCGGCAGAAGGGTCAGCGATTCGTCAAACTCAGCAAGAATCTCGCCAAACGGATTGACATAGCATCCGTAAATGTGGGTGATCGCGGTGCGGTCCACACGGAAGCGACGCCGCAGCTCGGATATCTCTTTGTCGATCATTCGATTGCACCTCGTCAATTTTTATCTCGACAAATGATTATAGCATATTTTTTCCTTGATTGCTACAGTTTTTTTCGCTCCGACGGGAATTTCATGGTTCTTTCTGTCCTTTTACGGATTATCCGCAAGGGATCGGAATGAAACACCATGCTCCTGCGCATATTGTTCTGCCGTCGAACCGGGATAGCCGTAGATGGTCGGCTGATTTGTCCTGTACATGGATTCTTCCGATCCGAACATGGATTGTTCGTAATACAGTTCACAGTCCGGATTTCGGAACTCGATACGGGTCAGATTGTCGCAGTCAAGGAAGGCGTTATAGAGGACGGAGGAAACAGACTCCGGCAAGGTAATCTCCTTCAGGTGCTGACTCCAGCGGAATGCACAATTGCCGATGGTTTCAACCCCATCCGGGATCTCATACGCGCCCTCTCTGCCGCAGGGATAGAGGCACAGCTCCGTCTTCTCTTTGTTGTACAGAACGCCTTCGGCGTCACAGCAATAGTTCAAATTCTCCTCTGAAATGGAAAAGGCTTTCAGGTTGGTGCAGTCGCGGAATGCAGTCATCCAAAGCATTTCAAGTCCTGCGGGCAAGACAACTTCCTTCAAAGCGGAACAGCCCCGGAAGACATCCGCATTGATCTGCGTCAGGCCTGCCGGAAAGGTCACCTTTGTCAAGCCGGTGCAGCCGGAGAATGTGTCATCATCCAAGCAGGAAAGCTTCTTTGGAAGGACGATCTCCGTCAGAGCGGTACAGTCTTCAAAGGCATACCAGCCGATCTCGGAAACGTTTTCCGGAATGTTGATCTGCTTCAGCGCAGCGCATCCGCGGAACGTGTAACAGCCGATCTCCTCGAGTCCTTCCGGGAGCGTGACGCTTTTCAGGTTCGTGCAGCCGTTAAACGCACTGCTTCCGATGGAGGTAACGGTAGCAGGAAGGGTGATTGCCGTAAGGCCGGTGCAGTCCCTCATCGATCCGTCGCCGATTGCGGTGACGCCGCCGGGAACTTGGTAGGGTCCCTTTCTGCCACGGGGATAGAAAACCAGCTCTGTTTTTTCTTTGTTGTAAAGAACGCCGTCCACGCTGGAAAACGTCAGGTTTTCGTCTGACGCATGGATAGATTGGAGACTTGTGCATCTGTCAAACGGATAGTACATCTCATAAACCAATTTGGGAACCGTGATTTCTGTCAGACCGGTGCAGCCCTCAAACGCAGCTCCGCCAATGGTAAGCAGCGATTCCGGAAGAACCAGCTCGGTCAAACCGGTGCAGTTTTCAAATGCGCCGGGCTCAATATGGATCAGTGCGGGCGGAAGGGTGATTGCTTTCACAGCGGTGCAGTCCTTGAAAGCATACATACCGATGGTCGTAAGCTTCTCCGGAAGGGACACCGAGGTGATGGCGGCGCGATACGGATGCCACGGAACGTCCCACTCGTTGATATAGTCGTCCATTTCATAACGTCCCTCAATGGTCAGCGCGCCGGTGTCGGGATGGAAGGTCCACGATAAACGGTCTCCGCAATATCCGGAAACTGCCTCCGAAGGAGCTTCGGGTTCTCCAGACTCCGTCGGGTTTTCGGGTTCTGTGGATTCCATCGGCTCTTTGGAATCCACAGGCTCCGTTCCGGTTTCGGCTTCTG
>CACXHI010000217.1 GCA_902767395.1 Oscillospiraceae bacterium | reverse complement strand
CCGGTGCTGTCTGGGACAGTCTCTGAATAAAGGTCACGATCCGCACCCACTGACGGCGGTACTTGAGATAGATCTGAAAGAAGGGATCGATCTCGGAAAAATACCCTGCCAAAACCGAGTTGTCCATTCTTCCCTTCTGGATCGAGCCGCCGGCAAGCAGTATGCAGTCCTCCACCGTGAAGCGGACACGGCAGGGCAGACCGGCGGCAAAGGCGGCGTTGCGAATGTCATAAAAGCAGCTGTTCTTCTGACTGAAGGTAAAGGCCGGGATGGGGTTTTCCGCGCCGAGCATCCCCGCCGCGTAGAGCACCGCGTCCGTTCCGCCGGTAATATCCACGGCGCAGTCGGGCCAGCGCGCAACCACCGCGCGAAGCGTTTGCAGCATGGCGCCCGCATCGTAGATCCGCGCACGGATGAAATCAATTTTGACCGAGAGTCCCCGGTGCTCGAAATAGCTCTTCATCCGCCGGTGAATGCTTTTATTCTTTTCGACCTTCTCCGGGCAAACGTAGACCACCCGCTCGGGTCGAAACATCTCAACCCCGAGGACGTTTTCCAAAGGCCGGTCGTCGTAAAGTTCAATCAAGGTCTGCATAGAACCGCCTCACATCAAGGCTTGCGCCGTTTTTTCCGGAAACAGAGCAGTATGATCTTACCACAGAATTCGTCGGAATGCAACCGACAGCAGCAGGCAATCTCACGCTTTTTCTCCTTTTTTTCGGAAAAAGATCAAACACCATACGCCGCAACGCCGAGGAGGGCCGAAATCCCGATCAGCGCAATCGGAGAGATTTTACGATGCATGATCGTACGGGCGCCAAAGTAAACCCCTGCCAGAAGCGCTGTCAGTCCAATTGCAGTCAGATCCGGCGTCTTCATGGACACGCAGTTTGTCCAGAGCATCTCGAGCCCCGTCGCAAAGATCACACCGATGATACAGGCCTTCAGCCCTTTCATGGCAGCGGAAACCCACGGATTGCCCATGAAGCGCTTCATCACAGCCATCAGCCCAAGGATGATCAGGAAGGCCGGAAGCGCCACGGCAAAGGTTGCCACAATCGCGCCGAGGACGCCCGCCTGAGTGCTGCCCACGTAGGTTGCCAGATTCACCATGATCGGCCCGGGCGTGCTCTCGCTGACCGCAATGATATAGGAAAGCATTTCCTCAGATAGCCAGCCGTTGGTCTGCACGATCTCCCGGATCAGGGCGACCGCCGCATAGCCGCCGCCAAAGGAAAAACAGCCCACGCGGAGAAAGCCGAGAAACAAATCCAGAAGCATTATTTCCCGCCTCCCTTCCACCCAAGCTCAAAGGCCAGAAGACTCACCGCTGCAGCTGCGAGCATCAACACCACGGAGGACAGGCGCAGCGCAAGCAGATTGATGCCCAGCATCACGGCCAGAGAAACCGCCAGAATGGACAGCGAAAGGGAATCCTTTTTCATTCGGCGGAAAAGCCGCCATCCGGCGTCCAGCACCAGCACGCCGACTGCCAGCTTGATGCCGCGAAAGGCGCTGGCAATCAGCTTGATCTCCAGAAACCGATCCATCAGCTTCGAGACGGCAAAAATTACGAGAAAGGAGGGCAGAATCATCCCCAGAGTCGCCACAATCGCGCCGACGGTCCCCGCCTGCCGACCGCCGACGAAGGTTGCGCAGTTGATTGCAATCGGCCCCGGCGTAGACTCCGCCACCACAACGAGGTCGTCCATTTCCGCGCGGGTAATCCAGCCGCGGCGGTCCACGCAGGCGTCCTCAATGACGGAAATCATTGCATAGCCGCCGCCGAAGGTAAACAGTCCAACCCGAAAGAAGACGTGAAACAGCTCCCAGAGGAGCGCTTGTTTTTTCATGCGATCACCACTTTATCCTATTTATCCAGTCTTGTTGCTCTGCACGAATGCAGACCCCTGTTCGATCCGGTTACAGAACCCCAAAAAGCTCCGCCACGGTGCGGATCAGCAGCAGGCCAATGACGACGAGGATCACCGGGCGAACGATCCGTG
>CACXHI010000216.1 GCA_902767395.1 Oscillospiraceae bacterium | reverse complement strand
CGCTCCCTCGCGAGTGCTCCGCTATATTAGCACGCTTTCCCCGTTTTGTCAAGCCTTTTTTTCGCTTTTTTTCAGGTTTTTTTCGAGAGCCCGGAAAAATGTGTGTCAGTCAATCAATTCCTCTACCGGCGCATCCTCCGTCAAGTCGGGCGAAGCAGGAAGCGGCGTACCGCCCTGCATGGCGGCCCACTGCTCTTTGTTAATCAAGAGCTGGCGCGGCTTCGAGCCCTCAAACGGGCCGACGATCCCGCGCTCCTCCATCTCATCTACAATCCGCGCTGCACGGGCATAGCCCAGCTTCAGACGGCGCTGAAGCAGAGAAACCGAACACAGGCCGGTCTCCAGAATCACTTCAACCGCAGCCGGAAGCAGTTCGTCGCCGTCCTCGTCGTCTGTGCTGCCGTTGGGGTTGGAGGGCGTTGCGCTGGAGCTCGGCGCGTTGTTCTTGCCGGACTGGGAGGCGCGCTGCTCAATTTCCTGCTGTACCTCGTCGTTATAGTCTGCGCTTCCATTGGCCTTCACAAAATCAATGACCCGCTGAACCTCGGTTTCATCAATATAGCATCCCTGAACACGCTTCTTCCCCTTTCCAAGCGGGGCATAGAGCATGTCACCGCGGCCAATGAGCTTTTCCGCGCCCATCGCGTCGAGAATGATACGCGACTCCATCGCGCTGGAAACCACCAGTGCGATTCTCGACGGAATATTCGCTTTCATCAGGCCAGTAATTACGTCGGCGGAGGGACGCTGTGTGGCAATCACCAGATGGACGCCGGAGGCGCGGCCCATCTGCGCGATCCGGCAAATGGCTTCCTCGACTTCCTTCCCCGCAACGAGCATCAAATCCGCCAGCTCGTCGATCACGACAACCAGCTTGGGAATCGGCTCCAGTTCTTCGTCCGTGGCAGCAAGCTTATTATAGGACTCAATATCCCGCACGCCGGCCTCGGAGAGCGAACGGTAGCGGCGCATCATCTCTGTGACCGCCCATTGCAGCGCGCCGGCAGCCTTCTTTGCGTCGGTCACAACCGGGATCAGCAGGTGCGGAATCCCATTGTAGATACCGAATTCGACCATTTTGGGGTCCACCACGATGAGCTTGACCTCCTCGGGGGTGGCCTTGTAGAGCAGGGAAACCAAAATGCTGTTGGTGCAGACCGATTTTCCTGAGCCGGTCGTTCCTGCGATCAGGACGTGAGGCATTTTCGCAATGTCACCCACGACGCAGTTGCCGTTGATATCTTTGCCGACGGCAAAAGAGATCTTGGACTTCGCACCGCGAAATTCCTTGGAGTCAATGACCTCGCGGATTGAAACCGTACTGACTTGCTTATTCGGCACCTCGATTCCAACCATGGAATTCTTGTCGGGAATCGCGGAAATGCGGACGCCGGACGCACCAAGCTCCAGCGCAATGTCATCCGAAAGGCCCGTCAGCTTGCTCAGCCGAACGCCCTGTGCGAGCTGCAGCTCATACATCGTTACGTTCGGGCCACGGGTGACGTTGACGATCTGCGCGTCCACGTTGAAGCAAGCCAGCTTCTCCTGCAAACGACGGGTATTTTCCCGCATTTCGGCGCTGGCGTCCACACTGTTATTGGCAACCGTATTCAGTAGATCAATGGGCGGATAGGCGTAGTCGGTTTTTTCATGGGCAGGCGTATTTTCGATTTCCATCCCAATCTCCGCAGCCGCACGCCGCGCCTCAGAGGGTTTGATCTTCTCGGCAGGAGGCGTCTGCACAGAGGGAGCAGAAACAGAAGGAGCTTCCGGCTTGGGTTTTCCAATGGGCGTCGGCTCCGAAAAAGAGACAGACGCCGCGGCAGGCTTTGCCGCTCCGGCCTCGGCCTTTGTCTTGTCGGGCGCATCCACAGGAAGATCGAACGCGGAAGCTTTTTCACGGCTTGCATCCTTCTGCGGGACGGCAGCCGTCAGCGGCAGCTGAACCGGCTCCGACTCCGCCGCAGACTTTTTCCGGTCCGCCCCCGTTTTCGGACGTTCCTCCCCATCCACGGGAAGGTCGAACTCAAAACGACGGCGCTGCTGGCGCCGCACCTCCCGATCCTGCCGACGGACCTCCCGGTCCTGCCGATGCTGAATTGCCCGTTCCACCAGCACCTCGGCGGGTTCCCGCCGCTCCGGCCTGTTCTGGGCACGAAGCTCATCCCGATGCTCATTGATGGCACGCAGAAGGCCGGTCAGCGTCAGGTTGACAGAGGCAGGGAGCGTAACGATCAACAGGAGAATTGTAATGCCCCAGCCGACCGGCTTGCCGCCGGGGAGGCAGAACAGCATGGCAATCAGGCCGCCGATCACGCCGCCGGAAACACCGCGCGCTCCCTCCTCATAAAGAACGCCGAGCATTTCAAAGCCCCACTCCGCCTTGGATGCGTCAATGGCCAGATGGGCCAGAGCGGAAACCAGAAACGCGAAGCTCAGCGAACAAAACACACGCATGGCAACCGACCGGCCGCCGTTGGCAATCAGGGCAATGGCGCAGAGCACAAGGCCGACAGGCAGAACGAACAGTCCGATCTCCCCCACCAGCCCCAAGAAGACCCCGGCAAGCACACTGCCGCGATCCAAGCCGCTCAAAACCACCAGAATCGCAAGCAGGGCGCAGACAATTCCCCAGATTTCCTTTTTGAAATGCGTCAGAACGCTCTGCTCGCGCAGCGGCGGCTGCCGCGTCGCGCTCGCAGAATTCTTCGACGTGTTCGTCCGTTTTGCAGTTTTCTTTTTTGCAGATGCCATAGCTTCTAAGCTCCTGTCAATCGAAATGGCGCGTCATCAGGCAGAAATCAGGAACAGGGACATGGACAGCAGCGCCGCGCCCCACGTCCAGTAGGCAAAGCAGGTCAGCCTGTGGCGGGAAATCCATTCGGTCATAATCCGAATCGTAAAAAAGGACGAAAGCGCCGACAAGGCGAAGCCCAAAACCATAAACGTCGTGTCGCACGGCGCTCCTTCAAAGCCGGAGGCGGAAATCAAGCTGACGATTCCGGCAGCAAGAAAAACCGGGATCCCCATGAGCCCGGAAAACTCCATTGCCGCAGGACCGTCCAAGCCCTGACTGAGCAGTGCAGTGAGCGTCAGGCCGGATCTGGAGGCGCCGGGGAAGATCGAAAACACCTGAAACACACCGGCGAAAACCACGTCGGAAAGATCCGTCTGGTGGATGCCGCGTCCGCCTCTTGCTCCACGGGTCAGGAAAAAAAGCACCGTTCCGGAAACACAGAAGAAGAGGCTGATCCACGCAAGATAGAGACCTCCCTGCTCCATTCTGGTCCGCAGACCGTTCAGCAGCAGCGCGGGAAGCATTGGCAGGGTTGCACAGAGCAACAGACTCCAGAGGCGTCTGCCAAACGGAACCGCTCGCTTTCTGCCGACCGGCCGGGCTATGCCCAGCAAAACCAGCCGCTCACGGAGAATATCCCAGATCTGCGTATGGTAATAGAGCAGAGCGCCGAGCGCGACACCGAAATACAGAATCCCACGGAACGACTCAAACGCAGCGCCGGAAGTCGGAACCCCGAACAGCTTTGCAGCCCCAAACAACAGTCCCGTACCGGAAACCGGAAGAATCTCCGTAATCCCCGCAAGCAGAGCAAAAACAACAGCGGCAAAAAAACTCATACACGCCTCCATGACGCAAGCTTGCGTCAAACTTTTGATATTATATCATATTCGTCGGAAGATTTCCACTGTTTTTTCTGAACCGATTCAGGCCGCATTTTTGCAAGTCAAGACAGACCACTCGCAGGGTCTCCTCAGTTCCGGCGGGAGTGGAGGGCGCAGCTGAGAAGAGGGAATAGAGATTTGCCGCGCACCGCTCCAGCGAATAATACGACTGCGCTTGCGGACGCTCCCCCGCGTGAATCAGCGGAAATCGCCCCTTCCCCTCCCGCAGCAGGCTTCTCCCTTTGTCCCCAAAGCCCAGAATCCGAACGTAAGGCGGAGGGGTTTCAAGATCGATTTTCGTCAAGCCAAGGTAGGCGCAGAGCAGCATCCGCTGAATTCGGCTGCGGGGATAGCGCTTGGATTTGGCAGCTTCAATGATTTCCTCGGTGGACGCACAGCTCCGGCAGCTTTTCATCAGCTTCGACCAGAGGCCTTCCGTCCCGAAGGGCAGGGCCAGAAAGGCTTCTTTCGGCAGAGCGCGCACGCGGGCAAGCACCGCACGTTCCCCGGCTGCCCATGTGTGAATTGGAGACTTCTCATAGCACGCCTGCGCTTCGGGTGGGACAGCGGCGCGCCACGCATCGCCGTTCTCAGCAAGCGCGGCGCGAAGCGCCGTCGCGGAGGGCGCTTCCGGATCAAGCGCTTGCGCATGGTAGCTTCCTGTCCGACGCACGGGAAGCGGGAGCATCCCACTTCCCTGCCGCAGCATGGCCTTGCAATACTCCACCGCCAAGATGTCGTTGGGGGAATTCAGTCCCGCCCCGGCCCCGAGCACGGTCAGGGCGCGCTGGCGGGCGAGCGGATAGGAGCAGCCCGTTTCCATCTCGGCACGGAGCAGGGCATCGAAATCGGGGGATAGATTCGCCCGTGCCGTCTGCATCATCGCTTCAAAATCCTCCGACTCTGTGCCAAAGCAGAGGCGGTCACAGCCCAGTGCGGAGAGAATGGAAACGCCGCCCGCCGCAAAGCCCTCGGCAGAGGAAACCGCAACCGTCAGCGGCAGCTCCAGCACCAGATCCGCCCCGCAGCGAAGTGCAGCCTCGGCCCGCACCTGCTTCGGGTAAATCGCCGGAACGCCCCGTTGAACGTAATTGCCGCTCATCAGGCAGATGATTGCACAGCCCGCTCCAACAGCCTGCCGCGCCAGCCGAAGCTGCCGGACATGTCCGTTGTGGAGTGGGTTGTACTCGCAGATAATGCCGACCGTCTCCATGTTTTTTCCCTCCAAACACAAATTCTGCTTGCCTTATTGGATGTTTTGAGATAGAATAGAAGTGTTGAGGTCATTGTAACACACAAAACCGAAAAATCATAGAATAATGTTTTAGGAGATTACAAAGCTATGAAAATTCTGGTCATCAACGCAGGAAGCTCTTCCCTGAAGTATCAGCTCATGGACCCCCAGAGCGGCGACGTGTTCGCCAAGGGTCTGTGTGAGCGCATCGGCATCGACGGTCGTCTGACCCACAAGGCGCCCGCCAAGGACGTCAAGGTCGTCCGCGAGATTCCCATGCCCACCCATGCCGAGGCCATCACCGCCGTCCTCGATATCCTGATGGACCCCGTCAACGGCGTGGTGTCCTCTGTGGACGAGATCGACGCCGTGGGTCACCGCGTGGTGCATGGCGGCTCGAAGTTTGCCGGCTCCTGCCTCATCGACGAGGCCTGCCTCGAAGCCGTTCGCGCCTGCATCCCCCTCGGCCCTCTGCATAATCCTGCCAATCTGCTGGGCATCGAGGCCTGCCAGAAGATCATGCCGAAGACCCCGCAGGTTGCCGTCTTCGACACCGCCTATCACATGACCATGCCCCCCAAGGCCTATCGCTACGCCATTCCCGACGAGTATTACGAGAACGACGGTCTGCGCCGCTACGGCTTCCACGGCACCTCCCACCGCTACATTGCCAAGCGCGTCGAGGCGCTCATGGGCCGCAAGGATCTGAAGGTCGTCAACTGCCACCTCGGCAACGGCTCCTCTCTGGCCGCCATCTACAACGGCGAGTGTCAGGACACCTCCATGGGTCTTAGCCCCCTGTGCGGCGTGCCTATGGGAACCCGCGTGGGCGACGTGGACGCCACGGTGCTGCAGTTCATTGCCAAGAACTACAACAAGTCCATCGACGAGGTCATGACGATTCTCAACAAGAAGTCCGGTGTTCTGGGTCTGTCCGGCGGCGTGAGCTCTGACTTCCGTGATCTGGAGGCCGGCGCTGCCGAGGGCAACGAGAAGTGCCAGCTCGCTCTCGACAAGTTCGCCTACGAGGTCAAGAAGTTCATCGGCGCCTATGCCGCTGCGCTGGGCGGACTGGACGTTCTGGTTTTCACCGCCGGTGTCGGTGAGAACGGCGTTCTGATGCGTCAGATGATCTGCGAGGGTCTGGAATTCCTCGGCGTCAAGCTGGACGTTGAGAAGAACAAGCTGCGCGGCGACGAGCGCATCATCTCCGCTGCCGATTCCAAGGTCACTGTTTGGGTCATCCCCACCAACGAGGAGCTGATGATCGCGCAGGATACCGCTGAGCTGGCCAAGTAATTGACCCGCTCGCTCCCTGCGGAAGCGGAAGAATACGAGGTTATTCGGTAGGAGGCACTTCGTAAGATCGTACCTCCTACCGTTTTTATTATTTCGATCAACATTCCGGGGCGGTGAAGCTTTTGCTTCACCGCCCCATAATGCTGATCGTTTTTTCGTGCGCTTGCCCGAAGGAAGAACCTCGCTTTTTCAGTCCTCGTCTTCCCGCTCGGCAGGGCTGACGTTCGGAAGCCTCTGCGCCGCCTCCTTGAAGGCCGCATAGTGTTCGCGGGTCACAGGCGCCTGACTGTAGCGCGTCCGGCTGTAGAGGTCGTGGATGCTCCGTGCAGCGGGACCAACCATGCCTGCGGCCGCCTCCAGCTCCGTCGGCGTCATGGGCGACAGGTTTGCGTCCGCAGGCGCTCTGCTGCGGATCAGCTTCTCATAGCGGCGGCGAAGCTTCTTTTCATACCCGGAAAGTGGTTCGTCTGCCTTTTTTCTCCGAAGCTTGACCGTGTGCTCCAGCCGTTCCATGGCCCAATCCCGCTCCGGCTGGCTGTGCTTTCCGTTGCTGCCGGAAATCCCCTTCAGCTGGGAAACGAGGACAGAAACCACCATGGCAAGCGCCACTGCAACAGCGCTCACAACGGCAAGGACCACAGCTTGATCGCTGAACAGGTGGATCGGTTCGCCCTCCTCCGTGAGAACGCGCGTTTCCTGCGGAATCTCGCGGCTCTCCGGCGGCCGGGTTTCCGCCGCCGCCTCCTGTGCTTCCAGCGTCATTTCAGGCGTCGGAGAGGGCGTTCGCTCCCGGCTCAAAAGCCACGGCACAGCCGCAAGAATCAACACCTCAATCAGCGCAAACAGGAGCGTCACACGACGGTTGACCGCCACGATCCCACGGGGAGAAAGCTCTGTCTGTTCGACAGACGCAAGGGTTCGCAGCACCTGCTCCTGATTCCGAAAGAAGCAATAGCTCAAGGTCAGCAGTGCAGTAAAGACAATCGCAAAGCCGGGAAGCAGCGGCGCGTTGATCACTCTCGCAAAGACGTAGAGCAGCATACCGAAGACGGGATGGTAGATCTTCGGAACCGTTAACACCAGTCTGCCCTTCGGACGTGCGAGCCAAAGACCGGCAATCAAAATCGGAACGCAGCAAACGCCGTAATACAGCCTGCGAAATCCGTTATCGGGAATCAGCACCGCCGCAAGCGTCACAATCGCGCAGAGCAGGTATCGCAGGGAAGTTTTCTTGATCCGCAGGCAGATCCAGTGGATCAGCTGAACCGGAATCACCGCTCCAAAGGCCCAGAGCAGACAGACTGTGATTCGCTCCCCGGGAAACAGCAGGGCAAAGCCGAGGGAAAGGCAGAGCGTCAGAATTGCAAGATGCAGGCAGCAGATCAGGGAAAGGCCTGCCTCGACTCGTT
>CACXHI010000215.1 GCA_902767395.1 Oscillospiraceae bacterium | reverse complement strand
GCGGAAACTCAAGTCTTTTCCCCCTTGACATCTCTCGAACGCCGTGGTAGAACGGAGACGTAATCTGCAGGTTGAGAAGCGCGCAGCCGCTGTGTTTGGAGACTGTACCGCTGTGTCTCCAAAAAATATTTTTCCAGATTGCAATAAAGTGCCGCTTCCGTGCGTTAATCAGGTGAAAGGAAGGATATGCTATGATTTGTTTGACGTCGGCAATCAGCGGCATATCTGAGATGGAATTGGTTGATTCCTGCATCTCCGATATTGCTCAAACCGGTGCTGCGGCAGCGCTGGAAAAGCTGTATTCCTGCACCAAAGATATGATTTACGGTTACGCGCTTTCCATGCTGAAAAACACACAGGACGCAGAAGACGTCCTGCATGACTGCTACGTAACGGTCTATCAATCTGCGTCGAGCTACGTTTCCCGCGGCAAGCCCATGGCGTGGCTGTTTACCATTACAAGAAATCTCTGCCTGAACCGGCTCCGCAGCCGTCAGCGATTTACAGATCTACCGGAGGAGGACTGGGAACGGTATCTGACAGCGAATCCGAAAACAGACCCCGACGACAGGATCTTGATCGGGTACTGTCTGAGGGAGCTGCCGGACGAGGATCGGGAGATTGTATTGCTTCACGTCCTGTCAGAGCTGAGATTTCGAGAGATTGCGGAGATTACGGGTCGGCCTTTGTCCACCGTCCTTTCCAAATACCAACGAGCCCTGAAAAAACTGAGGAAACTATTGGAAGTGGAGGATAGAGATGATGAATAACCGTAATGTTGAAAAAAGGATTCAATCCGCCTATCGTGATATCGCGCCGGATATTCTGGATTCTGTCCTCTCCGATTGCACCGAACAGAAAGGAGCAACGATCGTCATGATGGAACAGAAGAAAACGTATCCTGCGCTGAAACGACTCGCGGCACTTGCGGCCGCATTTGCAGTCGTTCTCCTTGGCGCATTTGGAATCTACAGCTATCGGGAGGAGCACACCGTGGCCTCCAGAATTACTCTGGACGTGAACCCCGGCATCGAGATTCACGTCAACAAAGCAGAGAAGGTGCTCGCTGTCAATCCCATGAACAAGGACGCGGAAACCGTGATCGGCACGATGGACTTCACCGGCAGCAGTTTGGAAGTCACCGTCAACGCGCTGATCGGCTCCATGCTGCGAAATGGATACTTGAGCGAAGCGGCCAACTCCATACTTGTCACAGTCGATCACAGCGATTCGGCGCAGGGGCTGGCATTGCAAACAAAGCTGATGACTGAAATCAACGAGATTTTGGCGAATCACCATATCTCCGGCGCAGTGCTGGGTCAGACGGTCAACGATACGGAGGAGCTGCGTCAGCTTTCAGACCGATACGGGATTACAGAGGGCAAGGCGCGTCTGATTCACCAGATCGTCACGCAGAACACCCTGTACAGCTTTGAGCAGCTTGTCCCGCTTACCATCAACGAGCTGAATCTGATTTCAGAAACCGGCAGCATGAAGCTGGACAACATTCAATCTATCGGCACAGCCAGCGCCTCCGCCTATATCAGCGAGGACGAGGCGAAGGCAGCGGCCCTTGCCCACGCGGGCATTTCGGAAGCCGAGGCGCTCCGGCTGCGCTGCGGTTTGGATTGGGAAGACGGAAGAATGATCTACGAGGTCGAGTTCGAGGCCGCCGGCTGGGAGTGCTCGTACGAGATTGACGCGAAGACCGGGGCAATTCTGCAGCACGAAAAGGAAGCGGACGACGATGGAGCCTCCGCGCCCTCTCCTGTGCCGGAACAGAATTTCTCCTTCATCGGCGCATCAGCGGCCAAAAAAGCTGCCTATGCCCACGCAGGGGTCAGCGCATCTGCCGTTCGGAACTGCGTCTGTGCGTTGGACCGCGAGCATGGGATTCACGTCTACGACATTGAATTCGAGGCAAACGGCTGGGAATACGAGTATGAAATCAACGCCCTTGACGGAAGCATCGTGAAATACAGCAAGGAACAGGACGACGAAAAGCCGACGCCCACACAGCCGACCCCCTCAAAGCCCGCGCAGGAGGGCTCCCTCATCGGTGCCTCTGCGGCGAAGGCTGCCGCGCTGACGCACGCAGGCGTGTCTGCGGCAGCGGCGAAGGATCTGGAATGCGAACTGGAGCGAGAGAACGGGAAAGCGTTTTATGAAATCAGCTTTGAGGTTGGGGCTTCCGAATACGAATACGTGATCGACGCAGTGAACGGAAACGTGCTGCGATATCACAAGGAGACGGACGAAGACGACGAGGAGCCGCAGAAGCCGACGCCCACGCAGCCCGCTCCGGCGCAGCCCGCTCCCACACAGCCCGCGCCCACACAGCCTGCGCCTCCGTCGGAGCCAGCCTTGATCGGCACTGCCGCAGCAAAGGCTGCCGCACTGGCGCACGCAGGCGTATCCGCAGCAGAAGTGAAGGATCTGGAATGCGAATTGGAAAAAGAGAACGGAAAGGTTTCCTATGAGGTCAGCTTTGAGACCGATGATTATGAGTACGAATACGTCATCGACGCCCAGACGGGTGCGGTGATCCGATTTACAAGAGAGGCAGACGACTAATCTCCAACCCAAAACGGGTAGGAGGTCACCCATTTCTTGCGTGACCTCCTACCCATTTCATTTGTCAAAGATGTGGAGTGTTTCGTATCAGGTGTAATACTTGGCCTGCGCGGTCCAGAGCTGGTGGTATTTGCCAAGCGCCTTTGCCACTATCGCGTCGTGTGTGCCATGCTGGACAATCTGCCCGTGGTCAAAGACCAAAATCTCGTCGCAGAACTTGCAGCTTGACAGGCAGTGGGAAATGTAAACGGCGGTTTTGTATATCGTTGAATTTTTGGTAGATCTCGGCCTCGGTGATGGGATCGAACGCGGCAGTCGGCTCGTCGAGAATGATAAACGGCGCGTCCTTGTACAGCGCCCGGGCAATGGCGATCTTCTGCGCCTCGCTCCCGGAAACCTCCACGCCATCCTCACCGTAAAGCTTATAAAGCACGGTGTTCAGCCCCTCCGGCATGGTCTCCAGCCGGGAGCCGAACCCGGCGTCCTGCAAAGCGCTGATGCCCCGGCCCTCGTCGTACTCCATTCTTCCCGCCACATTGCTGCCGAGGGGCTGGGAGAGCAGCTGAAAATCCTGAAAGACCACGGAGAAAAGGTCCATATACTCTCGGTATTCATACTTGCGAATGTCGATGCCGTTCAGCAGAATCGTTCCCTCCTGCGGATCGTAGAGTCTGCAAAGCAGCTTGATAAACGTCGTTTTGCCGGAGTCGTTTTCTCCCACAATCGCCATCCGACTGCCGACCCGGAACTTCACGCTCACATGGCGCAGGGTCCAGGCCTCCGTGCCCGGATAGCGGAAGGATACGTCCCGGAACTCCACCTGATATCCCCTGTCGCTCCGCTTTTCCGTGGTCAGGGATCCCTGATACATGGAGTTTGGAATATCAAGAAAACCATAGCATAGACAGAAGAACTTTCCGTTGTTCTGGATTTCTCCCAAGGTACTACAACGTTATCGGCCCGATCTTCATCCCGAAGGATCTTCCGCTGCCAGTCCCCGACGTAACCGTGAACACCCGAATGGGCGTCAACGTCAGCTACGCCGAACCGCAAAAAAGCGAGTAAGCTCACAGCAAAAGATACTGTAAGATTACTCGCTCTGGTGCGGGCAACAGGACTCGAACCTGCATGGTTTCCCACTGGAACCTAAATCCAG
>CACXHI010000214.1 GCA_902767395.1 Oscillospiraceae bacterium | reverse complement strand
TTTCGTCGTCGCTGCCAGGCGCCTGATTGGCGAACTGGTTGCAAGGGAAGTCAAGGATTTCAAGGCCCTGCTCCCTGTACTCCTTGTACATCGCCTCCAGCGGCTCATAGTGTGGGGTGAAGCCGCAGCCGGTAGCCGTGTTGACGATCAGAAGCACCTTGCCCTGATAATCCGACAGGCTGATCGCGTTTCCCTTTCTGTCTTGTACCGTAAAATCATAAACTGTTTTCATCGTGTGTCGCTCCTTTAAAAATTTGTTTTCAGATTGTTGTTTCTGCTGATTGCCAAGCAGCTCATACAACAGGCAATAGAGTGTCTGCGCTTTCTCGGGCGTTAGCTTTAAGCAGCCTCCAACCTTCGCGGGAATGTCCTTCGCCTGCTCCTGAAGGGCGCGACCTGCCTCTGTGAGGGTAATGACAACCACGCGGTCATCCCTTTCGCTGCGCCTGCGCTCAATATACCCCGCCTGCTGGAGCTTTTTCAAGAGTGGCGTCAGCGTTCCGTTGTCGAGCATCAGTCGCGCACAGAGCTCCCCGACCGGAATGCCGTCCGACTCCCACAGCACCAGAAACACGATATACTGTGTGTAGGTCAACCCCAGCGGCTTGAGCCACGGTGTGTAGAGCCCAACAACACTTCTGGCGGCGGCATAGAGCGGAAAGCAGAGCTGATTGGAAAGCTTCATCGCCTCATGGGAATCGTATGCCATCTGCATCGCCTCTCTTTATCTTTGATGCATTTATATTTTATCAAATATAATTTGATTTGTCAACCACATTGAAGAAAAAGAGGACATCTTTTCTGATTCTTCCTCGGTCCGCTTGCGCAGCACCTCACGCACGGGAAACCCCTCAGCATTTCGTCCGGTGCTCCGGCCATGTGTGCGTTCCTCCTTTCAGGCGTTTCTGTCCCGTCTTCGGATTCCGCAAACACGCATCCCGGTCCAAAAAGCAAAACCGCTGCTTGACGCAAATCTGTTTCTATGGTATTTTCTAATCGAAGGAGGCGCGTCGATGCTGTATTTGCTGCTTGCCGTGACGTCCAGCGCGGCGATGGCGATTGTGCTCAAATGCTTTCGGGAGCAGACAGGAAATCGCTATGGAATTCTACTGGGCAACTACCTGACCTGCGTCGTCATTTCGGTCTGGATGCTTCCGGACAAGGGGTTGATTCTGTCAGGAAACTGGAGCACGCTGGGCTTTGGGATCTGCGGTGGCGTTTTCTTCGTGCTCGGTCTACTCTGTATGCAGTCCAGCATCCGTACCAACGGTGCGGGACTGACCTCCGCCTTTGCCCGGCTGGGTCTGATTGTCGCGCTGGCGGTCAGCATCCTGCTCTTTCGAGAGCGGCCCACCGCACTGCAAGGCCTCGGCATTGCACTGACCGTCGGCGCGATCTTCGTCCTGCGGACGGACGGCGGAACGCCAGATCGGCACAGGAGCGGGCACGGCTTTGGCTTGCTTCTGCTCACGCTGGCGGCGAGCGGCTGTGCGGACGCGACGGCAAAGCTCTTCGACGGATTTGGGAACCGCGCCGAGGACAAGCTGTACTTTTTCTGGCTGTTCGTGACGGCAGTGCTGCTCTGCACGGTTCTGGCGCTCGTCGAGCGGAAGCGGACGGACAAGAAAATCCGCCCCGGCGCATTTGCCGCAGGGATCCTCGTTGGCATCCCAAACTACTTTTCCTCGTACCTGCTTCTGCGCGCCCTTCAGCTGTTTCCGGCAACGGTGGTGTATCCCACCTACAGCACAGCAACCATTCTGCTCGTCATGGGACTGAGCGCCCTGTTCTTCCGCGAGCACCTGACCAAGCGTCAACGGCGCGGCGTTCTGCTGATTCTGATCGCGCTGGCGCTTTTGAATCAATAAGTTGCCTTTGGTGTGCGCAACGATTCAAATCGCGTCACTCGGATGATCTGAGGTTAACGCGTCCGCCGCCATGCCTGCCAGTTCTGTGGCAATCCACTCCGGCGTCGCGTCGGAGCGGAACACGTCTTCAACGCCATATTTTGCAGACAGGGCATTGACGATCTCCCGTGCCGCATCGGATTCTGCCTTCCATGCTGCGGATTCCTGTTCACGCCGAAGCCTGCGGGCTTCTCTGCCTACGGAATCCGGATCGGAAGCGTCGATAAGGGTTCCAATTGTTTCTTCTACATCCAGTTGAAAGATTCGGATCGCTTTCATCATGGATTCCTCCAAACGATCCAAATCTGCAGTGGCTTCTTTGTCTCCCGCCCGATGTCTTGGGCCGATCACGTTGAGCAGGGCGAAAAAACGTTCGTACTGGGTTGGAACTTTTTGAATCATCCTGTTGCCTCCGTTTCTGTTTTCGTCATCAGTCAAGTGATTATACCATACAGATGAGAAAACCGGTATCCGGTATGAGCTTGTGGGAGACTACTACCTCCCCATTGACTTTGGAATCAAGGCTATGCCAACGAAAACCACGCAAGAGCAAGAGACGACCGTGCAAGAAGATACGCAAGCAGACCGACCCGTGATCGAACGCTTCGGCAGAGCCCATGCAGCCTTTCTAAAACGTACACAGCGGCATGTCTATTCTCAGCTGATCGCCGAGGGCAAGCTCGGAGCCTACCTCGCCCAGATCGACGAGCAGGCCAATTCCATGATGGAGCTGCTGACACGACAGATGGCAGGGCACGAGGGCGTCACCGAGCAGCTCAAAGCCGCAGATCAAATGGAATGGGTCAGACGGATGAACAGCATCCGCAACAGAGCAGAGGAAATTGTGAACAGCGAATTGATTTTTTGCTAAACCATGCGGGCGGAGGGGCTATTAGGTTCCTCCGCTCTATTTTTTGAAAGCCCCATTGTCAAAAAATCTGATAGAATAACTCTTGCAATCTATCAGAAACATGATATACTATGGATAGAAACAAATCGGGAGGTGCATTTCAGTGAATATCAGACCGTCAACTGCACTGCGGAATGAATATCTGCAGATCTCGGCGCTGGCGAAGGCGTCAGGCGAGCCTATCTATATCACCAACAAGGGCGAGGCCGACGGAGTGTTTATGAGCGTGGAGGCTTTCGAGCAGCGCGAGAAGATGCTGGCCCACCGGGCGAGTATCCTGGAAGCTGAGCTGGCCCGGCTTTCCGGCAGCCCCACCTATTCCGTCGAGGACGTTCGCGCCAGATTGAAGGAGAAATATCGGAATGGCTGAGTTTCGTTTGGAGTTTCTCCCTGCGGCCATGGACGATCTTGACCGGATCGCCGATTATTATCTGCGAATGGTCGGAGCAAGCTCCGCGGAGCGGATCACGGATCAAATTCTGGAAACGCTGGAGCATTTGGAGCAATACCCCTATCTTGGCTCTTCCCACCCAGACCCGGTGCTGGCATCCATGGAGCACCGCAGGATCGTATCGGGTGAGTATGTGTGCGTCTATAAGGTGATCGAGCACTCTGTTGTCATCTACCGTATCGTCCACGGCGCGACTGACTATCCGAAGTATCTCTATCAGTAAACAAGCAAGAACCCGTCGGCAGCTTCTCACGCCAGAAGCTGCCGATCGTGTTTACACAGCGATTCCTTTGTTGCGTTTCAGGTGCGATTTGAGCTTTTCATACCATAGGGTTCATTTCAATCTTCTTCCAGCTCAGAAATGAATTTCTGCATCCGCTCGGTCACGAGTTCATCCTTCTTCATGTGCAACAACGCTTCTCGGCTAACCCATCTATAAGCTGCCGTTTCGCCCTCTTGTAAAGTGATGTCGTACTTGTTCCAATCCGTAATGCAGAGGTATTCCACGTAAATCGTATCTTTGCTTATGACGGTTCCAACCTCCGTCAGTTGGGAGGAAACAATTCCTGTTTCTTCTGTCAGTTCACGTTTGGCACATTCCAGCGGGTTTTCTCCAATCAATGCGGAGCCACCGGCAGTCGCTTCCCACATTCCTCCAAAATGCTTTCGAGGATCTCTTTGCATCAGAAGAAATGTTCCATCTGTATGCTTTACTAAAACGTCGCATACCAAGTGGTACAGGCCGTTTGGGATCTGCTCACCTCTAACGAAAATTGTGCCATTCACTTTTTCGAAGTCTTTATTATATGCATCCCACAGTTCCATGCATTAACCTCGCTTCTTTGGAGCGGGGAGCTCGTCATACATAGCGTCAATCAACGCCGTTAAAAATTCTCTGCTCTCAACATTATCGACTAACAGCATTTCCTTCGCGCCCTCATATGGCAGCTCCATTTCCGCTTGCGGCATCATGGCTCTTGCAGAAGGCGTTGGCTTGACAAGGAATCTGTTATCGTAAATACCGCCAATAATCTTTCCGCGGTAGTAAAGAATGTATTCTCCCATCATCGCCCGGGAAGAGATCTCATTCAGTTCGGATAACTGATCCAGAATGAAATCGAGATAGGCTTTGCTGGAGGCCATAGCTTACACCGCCTTAATTGGGTGCCGGATCACGGTTTTCAGCTTATCCGGTGCAGTCTTTCTTGCGTCACTCAAATAGATTTCGTGGTGGTATCTCAAATCTGTAATGTCAAGGGCATACCCTTGTTCAGACATAAACTGA
>CACXHI010000213.1 GCA_902767395.1 Oscillospiraceae bacterium | reverse complement strand
GCTGGCAGTTCGGATGGCCTACGGTTTTCGGAATGTTGACAACCTGATCTCAACCATATTCCTCCGCTGCGGTGACCTCCCAATCGTTCTCCCGGGCCGTTAGCTAACCCACACTTTGTAGGGATGACTCAAAAAACGGCGTGGCATGGCTGGCGCAGAAAAAACCTGCGCCAGCTATCTTTTTCTCTTGACAAGCAGCGCATTATATGCTATAACTGTGTCGTCACATATAATACAGTTGACACAGAAAGGAGTCAGGGTATTGATTAGCTTGAATTACCGGGATTCCCGGCCAATCTACGAGCAGTTGGAAGAGAAGCTGCGCCGCATGATTCTTGCCGGGGCAATCGCTGAGGGTGAACGTCTGCCCTCGGTGCGGGAGCTGGCGAGCCAGCTTGCCATCAATCCGAACACGATCCAGCGCGCCTATCGCGAGCTGGAGCAGGCCGGGTTCATCTACTCGGTTCCGGGCAAGGGGTCCTTTGCCGGCAAGCTCTCCGGCGTGGACGAAAGCCGCCGCCGCGAGCTGCGTGAGAAGCTCGTCGCCATTTGGACTGAGCTGCTCCAGTTGGGCGAGTCGCCCGAAACGCTATTGCGCATGATAAAGGAGGTATGTCCCCATGATTGAAGTAAAGAACCTGCGAAAAACCTTTGACGGCTTCGTGGCGCTGGACGATCTGACCATGACCGTCCCGGACGGCGCGGTGTACGGGCTGGTCGGTCCGAACGGTGCGGGCAAATCCACCGTGATCCGCCACATCACCGGGATCTTCCGCCCCGACAGCGGTACGGTCACCGTCGGCGGTGCGCCGGTCTATGAGAACCCCGCTGTCAAGGCAGGCATTTCCTATATCCCCGACGACGTGTTCTACTTCCCCTCCGCCAGCCTGACCGACATGGCGCGCTTCTACGCCAACATCTATCCCAGCTTTGACAAGGACCTCTGTGAGGAGCTGCGCAAGAGCTTCAATCTCGATCCCAAGAGCCAGCTTCGTCGCTTCTCCAAGGGAATGCAGAAGCAGGCGGCCTTCCTGCTGGCAATTGCCAGCCGCCCGAAGGTGCTGGTGCTCGACGAGCCGGTGGACGGCCTCGATCCTGTGATGCGCCGTCAGGTCTGGGGTCTGATGCTGCAGGACGTGGAGCAGCGCGGCACAACGGTTCTGGTCAGCTCCCACAATCTGCGCGAGCTGGAGGACGTGTGCGACCACGTGGGCATTCTGCACAAGGGCAAGATGCTGCTGGAGCGGACGCTGGACGAGCTGCAGGACAACGTGGTGAAGGTGCAGGTCGTACTCCGGGAGGGCACGGATCTGCCGCAGACGCTGAACGTCCTGCACAGAAGTCAAAACGGCAAGGTAGAGACCGTCATCATCCGCGGCAGTCAGGAGCAGGTCAGCGCCGCCCTGACCGCAGTCAATCCGCTGTTCTTCGACCTCGTTCCCCTGACGCTGGAGGAGGTCTTCGTCTATGAGCTGGGAGGTGTAGACTATGAAGTTAAAAACGTCATTCTTTGATCCGGCCCTGTTGAAAAAGAATCTCAGCCGCTTTTCCCCGGCATGGATTCTCACGCTGGTCGGTATGATTCTCTTTCTGCCGGTCTCTCTGATGATCGCCCTTCAGCGGGAAATCCCAGTGGTTCACGAAATCACGCTGCCGCGCGTTCAGCGCGCTCTTCGTGAGTTTGCAGAGGCCGGCCCATCCTTCGCCATCGTCTGCGCGCTGATTTTTGCCGGCCTGCTGTTTAAGTACCTGCACAAAACCCGTGCGGCCTACATGATGCACGCCTTCCCCATGATCCGGACCTGCCTGTATTGCACGAACGTCGTTTCCGGTCTGCTGTTCTGGCTGGTTCCCACGCTGGTCACGGGGCTGCTGACGCAAATCATCCTCAGCGCCAACGGGTTCTCGGCTTGCAGCGGACTGCTCTGGGCTGCAATGGGCAAGTGGGTTCTGCAGTTCCTCTGCTTCTTCGGCATTGCCGTCTTTGCCATGATGCTGAGCGGCAGCACGATCATCGGCACCCTGTGCTACGGAGCCTTTCAGGGCATCTTTGCGCTTCTTCCCACGATGACGCTGGTGCTCGTCGAGTATTACTTCCACGGTCTGGACATCTCCGTGGATGCAGACTTCGGCTATCTCGCGCCCGTCTTTGCCATGCTGAGAGGTTGCGCCACCTGGCTGCTCTGGCTCTACGCCGGGATTGGACTGGTGCTTCTGGTGGTGGCTTGGCTGCACTACCTTCGCCGCGACATTGAACGCGCCGGAGACGCAATGGCCTATCGCTGGGCGCGCATTGCCTTCCGCATCGTGTTCACCTACTCGATGACCCTCGGCCTCGGATTCCTCCTGACCGGGATCCTTGGATTTGTGAATGAAGAACGCTCCCTTGTTTTGCTTCCCTACGCGCTGATCGGCTGTGTGATCGGCTGGTTCGGCTCCTCGATGATGGTCGAGCGCACTGTCAAGGTCTTCCGCAAGAAATCCGTCTGGGTGGGCTTCGCAATCTGCGTCGCCCTGCTGGTGGGAACCATTGCGTGCCTGAAATACGACGTGTTTGGCGTGCAGCGCCGGGTTCCCGAGACCGCTCAGGTGGAATCGGTGGAGATCTGGACCGAGGGAGATTACAATTCTCCCTACGCCGACCGCATTACGCTGACCGACCCGGCGGACATCAACACCGTTCGCACCGTGCATCAGAATGCGATCAAGGCCTGGCAGAAAAACCCGGACAGAGCCTCAGACTTCTTCCGCTACACCGTAGGAGACATCCACATCTGCTACCACCTCGCCGGCGGCGGCACCCTGCGCCGGGTGTACGAGATCCCCAAAGAAAACTACAAGGCTCTGGCACAATTCTATGCCGATCCGGAGATCGCCGCAGCCTGGTACGAGCGGGCGCTGCCGGAGAACTTCTACTACGTGGCCTTATGTAGTGTGGAGGAGTATGAGACAGACGAGTACGGCAACCCGACCTACACGGCGTCGAGGGAGCGGGAGTGCAGAGACCCCTCCGCCCTGCGGGAAGCGGTGCTGGCCGACGCCAGAGCGGGCCGCCTGCCCATCGTCAACTGTCTGATCGGGTCCGTGGACCTCGACACAGGCGCAATCAGGGGCTCGTATTGGGAGCATCCGTCCCTGGAGTTTGAAAACGCCTCTTATTCGGGCCAAGAGGTGAAGAAGTGGGTGTCGATCCACATTCTGGAGACCGCAACGGAGACCATCGCCCTGTTCGAGAAGGAATAATAATCCGCCCGTAGGGCAGCGTTTCGACGCCTTTCCAAAGCAAAAACCGATATAATAGACGCGCATGGGAAACCGTGCGCGTCTATTCTGTTTCCGGCGCGGCTGCCCTGCGCCGGTTTTGACAAAGGAGCGATTCAATGAACTATACCAGTCTCTTGCAGGACAAGCGGCTGACCATCCTGCTTTCGGGCGAGATCGACCACCACTCCGCCCGGCAGACCATGGAGGCCATTACATCCAAAATCGACGTCTATCTGCCCCGTCGCTGCGTGCTGGACTTTGGAGGCGTGACCTTTATGGATTCGAGTGGCATTGCCATTGTGATTCACACCCTCCGGGCCATGGAGGAGCTGGAGGGCGATGTCTGTCTGGCAAACGTCCCGCCCCAGCCCATGAAGGTGCTGCGGGCGGGCGGGATTGAAAAGCTGGTGCGCTTCGGCGCGGAAAGGAGCCCCGCATGAAGGCCGAAAATGAATCCGTCCTGCAATTTCCCTCTCTGTCCGCCAACGAGGCCTTCGCCCGGCAGGTGAGCGCCGCCTTTGCCGCCCAGATGGACCCCACGCTGGAGGAACTGGGCGACGTAAAAACCGCCGTCTCCGAGGCCGTCACCAACGCCATTGTCCATGCCTACCCGGATCGGATCGGCCCGGTCCACCTCCGTCTGCGCCGTCTGGCGGGCAACGTGCTGGAAATCACGGTCAAGGACCGGGGCTGCGGCATCGCAGACGTGGCCAAGGCCCGGGAGCCCATGTTCACCACCGGCGGCGCGGAGCGCTCCGGCATGGGCATCACCATCATGGAGAGCTTTATGAACAGCTTTTCGATCCGCTCCGTTCCCGGCAAGGGAACCACGGTGCGGATGCGGAAAAAGCTCACCGGCAGAGGAGAAGCCGCTTGCAAACCTTAGAGCTGATTGCCCGCAGCCAGCAGGGGGATCGGGCCGCCTCGGAGCGGCTGGTGGAGGAAAACGCCGGGCTGATCCGCGCCGTGGCCCGCCGGTACTATGGACGGGGCGTGGAGCCGGACGACCTGTTTCAGCTTGGAAGCATCGGCTTTCTCAAGGCCGTGGCAGGCTTCGACACTGCCTTCGGCACGCAGTTTTCGACCTACGCCGTGCCGAAAATCGCCGGGGAGATTCGCCGCTTCCTGCGCGACGACGGGACGGTGAAGGTCAGCCGGACCCTCAAGGAGCGGGCCACCGCCATCCGGCAGGCCCGGGATCGGCTCAGCAAGGCGCTGGGGCGGGAGCCTGTGCTGTCGGAATTGGCGGAGGCGCTCGATCTGACCGTGGAGGAGATTGCAGAGGCCGAGACCGCAACCGATCCGGTGGCCTCCATCCAGCAGCCCGCCGGGGAGAACGGACTGACGCTGGAATCCGTGCTCAGCGAGGGGGCCATGGAGGAGCAGGTGGTGGAGCGGCTGGCGCTGCGGCAGGCCCTCGCCCAGCTTCCGGAACGGGAGGGACGCGTAATCGCCCTGCGCTACTACCACGGTCTGACGCAGGAGCGGGCCGCCAGCATGATCGGCGTCTCGCAGGTGCAGGTCAGTCGGAT
>CACXHI010000212.1 GCA_902767395.1 Oscillospiraceae bacterium | reverse complement strand
CTGTTCCGACGCATTGGGGTCAAGGCGGATATTGTGACCACACAGGAAAAGCCGGATGGAGATTTCAAAACCTGTGTCTATCCCAATCCCGAGACGGACGCCGCCCTCAATGAGAGCTACAAGCTGGCCGAGCAGGTGCATCCCGATCTCATCATCGGTACGGACCCTGACGCGGACCGTGTGGCCGTGGCGGTTCCCGTCAACGGCACGTTCCGCAAGCTCAGTGGCAATGAGCTTGGATGCGTTCTGCTGGACTATATCCTGCGCACTCGCTCCGAGCGGGGGGATCTGCCCGCCGGTGCGGAGGTCATAAAGTCCATCGTCTCGACGCCCCTTGCCGATCAGATTGCCGCCTTCTATCAGGTCGAGATGAAGAACGTCCTGACCGGCTTCAAGTATATCGGCGGTGAAATTCTGCGCCTGGAGGAGCTTGGGCAGGAGGAACGCTTCATCTTTGGCTTTGAGGAAAGCTGCGGATATCTCAAGGGAACCTATGCCCGGGACAAGGACGCTGTCGTTGCCACAATGCTTGTCTGCGAGGCTGCCGCCTACGCCAAGGAGAACGGCATGAATCTTGCAGATTATATGGACGCCCTGTACCGTCAGTTTGGCTGCTATGCCGCCTACGTGCAGAGCGTGGAGCTTCAGGGCATCACCGCGGCGGAAACCTCGAAGGCCTTTATGACCAACGTGCGGGAGAACACGCCCGACGAGGTTGCGGGCTGCAAGATCACCGCGACGGTGGATTATCTGTCCGGAATCAGGAAGTGCCTGCGCTGCGGCAAGGAGTCCCAGGTCGGCTTGCCCTCCTCCAACGTCTTTACGCTGGAGCTGGGTGAGAAGGGGAAGATCATCCTCCGTCCCTCCGGCACGGAACCGAAGATTAAGCTGTACTACACTGCGGTCGGACAGACGTGGGAGGAAGCAGATCAACTGCTTGCATCCTTCAAGTCCGCGATGTCCGGCTTCCTGCCCGCCTGACGCACGATGCGACATTCGGGGTTTCAGAAATTTGTCGCGGTATTTGTGGGCGTGATGCTGACGCTGACTGCGGTGCTTGCTCTGACAATTCAGAACGAGGAGCTGCTTGGATCTGCTCTTGGGCTTGGCACATTGTATGCCGTCTATCTGCTTCTGTTCTTCCGCAAGCAAAAGGAGAACCGCAAAACCAGAAAGGACGATCCGCCTTCCCCGCTGCTGTGAGGACCGAAAAGCGACGCTTCGCAAAGGGACCGTAAGGAAGCTGCTTGGATGCTGTTGCATCCAACGAAATAGAGCGTGAAACAGGCGTGACCGTTGCGGTCACGCCTGTTTTATCACGCTGCCCTGTTTTAGGGCAACACCGCACAATTCCCTGTGTACATCCTGCTTACTGAATTTTCCGTCAGATCGCTCAAAAATCCTCGGAAATCCGAAGGGATTCCCTGCGGTTTTGAACGATCTGACGAAAAATCCGGCGGCGCAATCTGCACGCCAGAATTGTGCGGAGCTGCCTTAGAAATCATCTGTAAGAAGCGACAATAATTCCAGAATTTCATTCTTCAGTGTTTCTGTTTTCAGTCCGTAGAGAAAGAAGCATACCTGTGGCCAGCCGGCGACCAGTGCAATCCAATGATACCATTTCATTGCCCGCTTTTCCAACGCAGTCGCGTGATAGATCTGGATCATGCGTTCCTGATATTTGTGATAACAGTCGATCGCGTACTGCATCCTTCTGTTTGCGCCAATCGGCTCTGTGATACTCTCTTGGAAGCCTCCGCCCAAATTGGCAAACTGATTGACGATCACCTCTGTTCCGGCCATATTAAAGTCGATCAGTCCAGCCAGATGGTGGTTTTTGTCCACAAGAATGTTACTCAGGTTCTCATCTGCCTGAAATACACAGCGTGGAAGCGTTTTGTATACCGATCGGATTCTTTCGCGGATCATCGTGTGCTTGGCTTGCAGCCTTTCAACGAATCTGGTTTCTCTAATCTCGAGAAGCGTTTGACAAAGCTTCTCGAAGTTTTGCTGCTTTTCGTCTTTGCCGATCGGGATGTCATAGGGCGCAAGATCGAACAGGCTGTACATCCCCATCGTGCTCGATAAATCCACGTTCTTGAACATCTCCGCAAAAGCGGCAACACTGTCCAGTACCTCCTGCCAGACCCTGTCCTCCTCGTCCGGTTCCAGCCTCACCTCATTTGCAGTCGGAAGATCGATGTATTCCTGCAGATAACAATTCAACCCATCCCATGCATGGAAGAACCGACCATTCTGATCGGTCAGAAAGCGCGGACACTTCAGCCCAAATTGAAGATACCGTTCAATCAGCCTGTTCAGCTCGATCAGCCTTGTCTCTGTCATCTCAGGCGCATTGCAAAATCGAAGCACCCATTTTTTGTCGATGACGTAGTTGAGCCTGATATCATCGGATGCGCGGGAAGTATCGATCAGGCTGATATTCCCTTGACCGGTATAGCCATATTTCGACAGCTCTGACAAGATTCCGTTTCGGTCTGGCGCTTTCCTGTTTGCAGGGAAATGATTTCCGGGAACGAATTCCGTATGATTTGAATTCATATCAGGCGTTTGCCCCTTGATAGGCCTTCCGGACGGCAATTGCGAGCTGGTCGGCACAGGAGGTTGGCTTGTAGCCGCAGGTATTGCCCTTCAGATAGCCCTCAATCTGATCCACCGTCATGCCCTCCACCAGCTTGCTGATGGCCTTCAGGTTGCCGTTGCACCCGCCGAGAAACTCGACGTTTGTGACGACGTCCCCATCCAGCTCGAAGTTGATCTGCGCAGAACAGACGCCCTTGGTACGATAAGAATACTGCATAGCACGTGTTCCTTTCACAATTGTGTTTCTATCCTGTAAAATATACAAGAAACCCTGAAAAAAGTCAAGCCAAAAATCGGCTTGACTTTTTAGATAAAAAAACTGTATGTTTTTTCAATAAAGCTCTTGCAGAATCCGCCTGCTTGCTGTATAATATTTCCAACAAAAGCAACTGCTTTTGAACAAAAGAGGAGGTACAATTATGAGAGATCTGAGAAAGTACGTTGCAGAATTCATCGGAACCTTTGTCTTGGTTCTGGTGGCCTGCGGAACCGCGATCGTGACCGGTTGCGGCACGGCGGAGGGCGGCATTGCCGCATATCTTGCCACGGCTGTCGCGTTCGGCCTTGTGATCGTTGCAATGGCCTACTCCATCGGCAATATCTCCGGCTGCCACATCAACCCTGCTGTCTCCATTGCGATGCTGGTCAGCAGAAAGATGAGCTTCAAGGATTTCATCTGCTACGTGATTGCGCAGGTACTCGGCGCGATTGCCGGCGCTGCCGTGCTCGGCGTTTTGTTCGGCTTTGATTGCAGCTTCGGCGCCAATTCCGTCGATACGGCAAAGGTCGGGACCGGATTCCTTGCCGAAGCGATTCTGACCTGCGTGTTCGTGCTGGCGATCCTGGGTGTGACCTCCCGCGAGGCCTTCAGCAAGGTGGCCGGTTTGGTCATCGGCGGCGCACTGACGCTGGTACATCTGCTGGGCATCGGCATTACCGGAACGAGCGTCAATCCCGCCCGTTCCCTTGGCCCCGCCATCTTCGCCGGCGGTCAGCCGCTGGAGCAGGTTTGGATCTTCATTGTGGCTCCGCTGGTCGGCGGCATTGTCGCTGCGCTGGTCTGGATGTTCCTCGATAAGAAAGACCCTGAACCCAAGAATGAACCGCTCCCCGTCAAGAGGACAGTGAAATAATTAACGAAAAGTTCACAGCGCTGCGGCGCTGTGGCAACCGCAGATTTCGGT
>CACXHI010000211.1 GCA_902767395.1 Oscillospiraceae bacterium | reverse complement strand
CCGGTACATGGGATTGTGGACGATCTCGTAGCCGTTGCCCTCCAGCGCGTGGGTAAAGCCGACGTAGGTCGGGCTCTGCACCAGCACCGGGTCGCCCCGGGAGCAGAGCACGTTCAGCGTCGAAACGACGCCGCCGAGCACGCCGTTCTCATAGCCGACGTGTTTGGCCTCCAGCCCCTCCACGCCGTTGCGCGTGCGCTGCCAGCGGAGAATGCTGTCGAAGTACTCCGCAGAGGGCATAAAATAGCCGAAGGCCGGATGCTCCGTGCGGCGGATGACCGCCTCCTGAATGGCGGGACAGGCCAGAAAATTCATGTCCGCCACCCACATGGGAATCGCGGAAAAGCCCTCCTTCGGCGCCGCCGGGGCAAAGCCGCCCGGCTGACCGATCATATCCAGCGCAATGGCGTCACGACCTCTGCGGTCGGGCATGGTGGTAAAATCGTATCGCATACAGAATCCTCTTTTCTTTTGGTGTGTGCAGCAAAGCTGTTTCTATTCTTCCTCCGCCCAGCGGAGGCTCCTTCCCACGGCCTTGTTCCAGCCGCAGAACTGTTCGGCCCGCCATGCGTCGTCCTTTTGCGGAGCAAAGGCGGCGTCGCAATGCCAGAGCTTTGCAAGCTCGGCGCGGTCGCGCCAGACGCCGACGGCGAGACCGGCCAGATAGGCCGCGCCGAGGGCGGTGGTCTCCCGAATCAGCGGGCGGCGCACCTGTCTGCCCAGAACGTCGGCCTGAAACTGCATCAGGAAGCCGTCGCGGCTTGCGCCGCCGTCCACCTTCAGCTCGTTCAGCCTTGCGCCGACGTCCTTCTCCATCGCCTGCACCAGATCCGCCGTCTGGAAGGCAATGGACTCCTGCGCGGCGCGGATGATATGCTCCGGCCGGGTGCCCCGGGTGATGCCGACAATCGTGCCCCGCGCGTACATATCCCAGTGCGGCGCACCGAGGCCCGTGAAGGCCGGAACAAAGTAGACGCCCTCGGTGGAGTCCACCTTCTGGGCAAAATACTCGGCGTCTCTGGCCTCGCGGATCAGGTGCATCTGGTCGCGGAGCCACTGGATGACGGCCCCGCCGACAAACACGGAGCCCTCGAGCGCGTACTGCACCTTGCCGCCAAGGCCGACGGCCACGGTGGTCACAAGACCGTGCCGACTCTCCACCGCCGTATCCCCGGTGTTCATCAGGAGAAAACAGCCGGTGCCGAAGGTGTTCTTGGCCTCGCCCTTGGAAAAGCAGCCCTGCCCGAACAGGGCCGCCTGCTGGTCGCCCGCCATGCCCGCGATGGGCACGTCCACGCCCTGTAAATTGCAGGAGCCGAAGATGCCGCTGGAATCGCGGACCTCGGGCAGCATGGAACGGGGAATGTCCAGCTCCGCCAGCAGCCGCTCGTCCCAGCAGAGGCGGTGGATATCATAGAGCATGGTGCGCGAGGCGTTGGTATTGTCCGTGGCGTGGACGCGGCCGCCGGTGAGCTTCCACAGCAGCCACGTATCCACGGTGCCGAACAGCAGCTCGCCCCGCGCGGCCTTCTCCCGCGCGCCGTCCACGTTGTCGAGAATCCACTTGATCTTGGTGGCGGAGAAATAGGCGTCGAGCACCAGCCCGGTCGTCTTACGGATGTAGTCCTTCAGCCCCCGGCGCTCCAGCTCGTCGCAGATCGGCGCGGTGCGGCGGCACTGCCAGACAATCGCGTTGTAGATGGGCCGTCCGGTGGTTTTGTCCCACACCACGGTGGTTTCACGCTGGTTGGTAATGCCGATGGCGGCGATTTCCTCCACGGCAATGCCGGATTGCGCAATTGCCTCCATCATCACGGCGTACTGGCTGGAATAGATTTCCATCGGATTGTGCTCAACCCAGCCCGCGCGGGGATAGTACTGGTTAAATTCCTTCTGCGCCATGGCAACGACGTTCTGCTCACGGTCAAACAGAATCGCCCGGCTGCTCGTGGTGCCTTGATCGAGAGAGAGAAGATAGCAGCCCATGAAAGCCTCCTGTGAAACGGGCCGGGGCGGGAGCCCCGGCCCGATTTGGGGTTTGTTACTCAAACTTGCAGCGCACCCAGCATCCGGCCTTCAGCTCGCCCACGGTGGCAATCACCTGCGTCGTCCCCGGGCCGACGGCGACGACGTGGCCGCCCGCGTCCACGGTGCAGACGTTCTCATCCAGTGATTTCCACTCCACCGGGGTTCCCACCGGGACGTTGGTAACGGAAAGCACATAGTTTTCCCCGGCGGCAAAGAAGGTCATATCGTCCTTAATCAGCGTCAGCTCCGTGACGTTCACCGAAACGTTCCCGCTGTTGGGATCGGCCTCAAAGTCGCAGACGACGGTGCATTTGGCGCTCTGCTCGCCGCAGGTCACCGTGATCTCCGCGTTGCCGGGGCCGACAGCGGTGACGATTCCCACGGGACTGACCTTGACCACCTGCTCGTCGGAGGAGGTGAAGCGCCGCTCGTCGGTGGTATCGGCCGGCTCCAGCGCAACGCCGAGCTGGGTCTGCGCGTTCGGCTCTTCAAAGCGCAGCGACTCGCTTGCCAGCGTCAGGGCGCGGCAGGGAATCGGCTCGCCGGGCACCACCGTGCGTGCGGTGGTCTGCGGCGTCTGGGTGTCGGACGCGCGGGAATCGGGCGCAGATGCGGCGCCCTCCGTGGAGGCGGGCTCGGTGTCCCCGGGGAGGGGACGTCCGTGCTCGGTCGCCAGCTTGTCATAAATGGGAAGCTTGACCAGATTCGTCTTCCAGAGCAGATAGCTGCCGCCCACGGCGAGGGCCGCCGTCAGGACCAGCGTGCTCAGCGCCAGAAGCGCTCTGGGAACCCGTCTGCGATCCCGCCGTGCGGTGGGCTGGGGCTTGCCGCCGCCCACTGCCGGCGCGGGCGTCCGAATGGGGGTCGGTGCGATCACAGGCGAATCGGACGGATCGGACGACTGCGCGCGTCCGCGCGCGGCCCAGAATTCCTCCGGCGAAAGCGTCTGCTCTCCCCCGGCCTCCGTGGCCTCCGCCTCCCCACGCTCAGAGGCGGCGCGGCGGGCGGCCTTTTTCTCTTCCTTCAGGCGGCGCTTTTCCTCCTTGCGCTGGGCCTCCTCTTCCTCGACGAGGCGCTCCGCCTCCGCATCCTCCTGAAAGCGGGCGTCCCGACGCGCGCGGCGCGCCTCCCGCTCCTCCTCCTTGCGCGCGGCGCGGCGCTGCTTGCGCTCGGCGTCGTTGATTCGCTTGCGCTGGACGGGGTCAGTCGCCTCGACCACCTGCGGCGCGGTGCCGCAGAGGGGGCATTTTTCCAAGTCCGTGTCGTAGAGCTGTCCGCAGTTGGGACATACGTTTTTATTCAGCATGGTTATGGTTCCTCCGTTGTTTGGGAATACTGGATCAAGCCAGCAAAAGCTCGAATCACGGTTTCTTCTCTATATCATAGCATTTTCTGTCAAATAAAACAATATGTTATTGCTTTTTTTTTGATTTTGTTATAAGATAGAGTTGATATTTTGTCGAAAAGGAGGAGTACGACCATGCTTGATCACAAGGTTTCTCCGCTTCTGGACGCGATGGAAGTCGGGGAATGCTTCGCCCGGCATGACGGCGCGAGCTGTTATCTGCTTTTGCATCCGGAGTCGGGTCGTGAGTTTGTACTCAAACAGATCTCGGTCCCCGCGAGCGCGGAGCAGGTTTCCGCCCTGCTGCTGACCGGCGCATACGCCAGCGAGGAGGAGGCCGACGCCTACTACCGCAAGGAGGCGGAGTCTCTGGTCCGGGAGGCCGAGGCCAGAAAAAAGCTGTTAGACTGCCCCTACATTCTTCCCTTTCTGGGCGTTCAGATGGAGAAGAACGACGTGGGCTATGCCGTTTACGCCGTATTGCCGAAGCGCAACTCTCTGGAGGCCTACCTGCGGGAGAACGCGGTGTCCCATCTGCGGGGCATCAACATGGGCATTGACCTCTGCGTGGCCCTGTCCGCCCTGCGGGAGGAGGGCTTCGTCCACGGGAATCTGAAGCCCGGCAACGTTTTTTTCTCCGACACCGGGCGCTTCCTGCTCGGAGACTTCGGCCTGATCTCCACGCAGGACATGCAGTATGCCATCCTGCCCGAGCAGTACCGCAGCAGCTATTCCGCCCCGGAGCTGGGTGGCATTCTGGGCGGGCTGAACCCCACGGTGGACATCTACTCGCTGGGCATGATCCTCTATCGGATCTACAACGGCAACCACGCCCCGTTCGAGGATGAGCAGACCGGCGCCAAGGCCGCCGAGGCCCGCCGTCTGGCGGGCGAGGAGCTGCCCGCTCCGATTTACGCGGACTATGAGCTGGCCGCCATCATCAAGAAGGCCTGTGCGCCCGACCCCGCCAACCGGTATCAGACGCCGGATGAGATGCGCGCGGAGCTGGAGACCTACATGCGCCGCAACGCGGTGAGCGACCATCTGATCGTCCCGCCGCTGGTACACGACAGCGAGCCTCTGACCGCCGAGGAGGCCGAGGCGCCGACGGAGCCTGTCCGCTTCGCGGACCCCGAGACGCTGGACCCCGCGTTCAAGAAGGCCTTCTCTCCCGAGGACAACCGCGACGAGAAGGCCAAGAAGGAGCAGCGCGCAAAGAAGGAGAAAAAACAGCCGGAGGAGCCGGAAGCCGCCTCCGAAGCCGATTCCACGGCGTCGGGCGAGGCAGCCCCCGCCGTCCGCAAGCCGGATAAGCGCCAGCGCCGCCGCAAACGGGCGTGGATCGTGTTCTCTGCTGTCATGGTGCTGGTGGTGGCTCTGCTGGCCCTGTATGAGTTCACCGATCTGGGGCAGGGCTTCTGGCACTTCTTCGTCTCGGTGGAGAAGCTGGAGGTGGAGGACGTGACGGCCGACAGCCTGAAGCTGCGCCTGTCCACCAACACCGATTCTGAGGACTTCACCGCCTACTGTCAGGACGCCTACGGAAATTCTCTCACCGGAAGCTTTGAGGACGGCGTGGCCGCTTTCTCCGGGCTCAAGCCCAACACCCAGTACACGCTTAAGGTGGAATTGCCCGGTCTGCACAAGCTTTCCGGCACGACCAGCGTCTCCGCCATCACCAGAAATCAGACGGAGGTCACCCGCATGGAGGCCGTTCCCGGTGCGCAGGACGGCTCGATCGAGCTGACGCTGACCGTCCGGGAGGGGGATGAAGCCCCCGCCTTCTGGACGCTGGAATACGGCAGGCAGGGCGAGGAGCCCGTCGAGGTCCAGTTTGCGGGCGAGCGGTATCTGCTCTCCGAGCTGGAGGTCGGCGCGGAATACACCCTCACCCTGAAAAACGGCGAAAACCTCTATCTCGCCGGGCAGACGCAGACCACCTGCACACCCGTCAAGGCCGTCCGGGCCGAGGCGCTGGCGCTGGAATCCGTTCTGGACGGCGCGGCCCGCGTCACCTGGCTGTGTACCACCGACCTGCCCGACGCCTGGACGCTGCACTGCGCGGACGCGGACGGAAAGGAAATCACGGTCACGCCCGAGCAGGCCGAGCAGGCGGACGACGGCTGGCACTGCGCCGCCGCGATCACCGGGATCGAGCCGGACGTATCGTATGAGCTGACCCTCTCCGCCGACGGCCTTGACCGGCCGCTGCGCTTGACGATTGTGGACGAGCGCATCACCGTGGCCGACTTCACCGCCACGGCCACCGCCGAGGGCCTGTCCCTGCGCTGGAGCGCCAACCGCGAGCGCGAGGCGGGCTGGCTGGTGACCGCCGCCTTTGACGGCAACCAAAAAATCGAAACCGTCGTTCACGGCGACAGCTGCGTTCTCACCGTTTTGCCGGACGTGGATTATGAGCTGACTCTGGCCTGCGCGGACGGCACGGAGCTGGACGGCGCGACCACCGCCTCCGTCCACAGCCAACCCACCCTCCGCTTTACCAGGCTCGGCCTGACGAATTCCACCACAATCGGCACCTACTACACACCCAACAAGGAGAACTGGAGCTATTGGGAGCTGGGCGGCGGCACGGTGCGCTATCGCCACGACGACAAGATCACCTTCCTGATTACCGCAGGGGGCTGGCCGGTCAACTCCGACGAGGAAATCACGGTGATGTACGTCGTGCGCGACGCGGCCACCGACAAGGTGCTGAATCTGCAGACCGAAACGCTGATCTGGAACGAGATGTGGGACGGCAACAAGTGGGCCGGTCAGATCCCCTGGCTGCCCGAAACGCCCGGTTCCTACACCTTCTCTGCCTATCTCAACGGGCAGCGCCTCGGCACGATTCCCTTCACGATCATCCAATAAGGCAGCCTCTGTTGCGGAACGAAAGACGTTTTCCATAGCACCGTGGAACAACAACAGTTTATACCGGAGGGACGAGCATGGCTCGTCCCTCCACACACGAACGATGGGTGGGTGCGCGGCGGCGCAGCAATACCGAACACCTGCCAAATCGAACCGAATACCGATTTTTTGTGACAGCCGGACGTTTTCGGTGTATGATCCGTACAGCGACCGGCTCCGAACCGCGTTTTACCGAAGAAAATGCCGTGTTTCCTGCATAGCAACTGCCGGTTGCGGAGATTCCAAGGGTACTTGGTGGTCTGCAACCGGCTTTTCGCGTATCATGGCAGTATCTTATCGTCATCCCGGCGCTCTGCCGCCGGAAAAGAAGGAGGAATTTTCTTGCGCAGCATGATTCAAATCGACCGCCTCTGCAAATCCTTCGGAGAGGTCAAGGCGGTTCAGGCGCTCAGCTTCCGCGTCAAGGAGGGCGAGCTGTTTGCCTTTCTCGGCGTGAACGGCGCGGGCAAGTCCACGACCATCCACATCCTGTGCGGGCAGCTTGCAAAGGACAGCGGAACCGTTGTGATCGACGGCATCGACGTCGAGCGCGGCATGAGCAGCATCAAGAGCAAGCTCGGCGTCGTCTTCCAGAATTCCGTGCTGGACGCCGCGCTGAGCGTCTACGACAATCTGCGCAGCCGCGCCGCCCTCTACGGGATCACCGGGGCGGCGTTCGAGGCGCGGCTGTCCGAGCTGGCGCAGGTGCTGGACTTCCGCGACTTCCTCAAGCGCCCGGTCAACAAGCTCTCCGGCGGACAGCGCAGGCGGATCGACATTGCCCGCGCCCTGCTCCACCATCCCCGCATCCTGATTCTCGACGAGCCGACCACCGGACTCGATCCCCAGACGCGCAAGCTGCTTTGGACGGTGGTTTCCGACCTGCGCCGACAGGAGGGAATGACGGTCTTTTTGACCACGCACTACATGGAGGAGGCGGCGGAGGCGGATTACGTGGTCATCCTCGACAGCGGCAAAATTGCCGCCGAGGGCACCCCGCTGACCCTCAAAAACACCTACACCGGCGACTACGTCACCCTCTACGGCGCGCGGGAGGCCGCAGTCCGGGCGCTCGGACTGCCCTATGAGCCGATCCGTGACGCCTTCCGTCTGTCCGTGCCCAACACCGCGAAGGCGACGGAGCTGATTCTCACGCACCCCGACCTCTTTACCGACTATGAGATTACAAAGGGCAAGATGGACGACGTGTTCCTGGCGGTCACAGGCAAGGAACTGAAGGGAGGAACGGAAAAATGAAAACGACCACCGCGCTGATTCGGCGCAACATCAAGCTGTTCTTCAAGGACAAGGGCATGTTCTTCTCCGCCATGATTACGCCCGCGATTTTGCTGCTGCTCTATTCGACCTTCCTGTTTCGCGTGTTCCGCGGGAGCTTTGAGCAGAATCTTCCCGATTTCATCCAGCTCCCCGAGCGACTGATCAACGGGCTGGTAGGCGGGCAGATGATTTCTTCCCTGCTGGCGGTCTCCTGCGTGACCGTCGCCTTCTGCTCCAACCTGCTGATGGTGCAGGACAAGGTCAACGGCAGCATCAAGGATCTGCGCATGGCCCCGGTTCGGGCCTCATCCCTGTCGATTGGCTATTACGCGGCGACGCTGATTTCCACCCTGATTGTCTGCCTGACGGCGACGGCGCTGTGTCTGCTCTACCTTGCGACCCTCGGCTGGTATCTGTCCCTTTCGGACGTGCTGCTTCTGCTTCTGGACGTCGTGCTTCTGGTGCTCTTCGGCGTGGCCCTGTCCTCGATCATCAACTTCTTTCTCTCCACGCAGGGGCAGATGTCCGCCGTCGGTACGATCATCAGCTCCGCCTACGGCTTTATCTGCGGGGCCTACATGCCGCTGTCCAATTTCAGCGAGGGGCTGCGGAAGGTACTCTCCTTCCTGCCCGGCACCTACGGCACCTCGCTGGTGCGCAACCACGCCATGCGCGGCGCACTGGCGGAGCTGCCGGGCTACGGCATTCCGGCGGAGGTGGTCGAATCCATCAAGGACTCGCTGGACTGCAACCTCTATTTCTTCGGCAAGCAGGTCGCGCTTCCCACGATGTACGTCATCCTCGCCGGAAGCGTCGCCGTACTGGTCGGCGTGTACATCCTGCAAAACCGGATCAAAAACAAATAATTGGAAAGGGGCTGTAGCAAAACAGTCTCACAAAAAAGAACGCCGAGGGCTGCAAAAGCAGTATCCTCGGCGTCTTTTTTGTGGTAAAATG